>NZ_JBTEKS010000420.1:0-3650 GCF_054333355.1 Methylomagnum sp.
GTCGAACTCGATGGGGTCGCCCAAGCGGGTGCCGGTGCCGTGGGCTTCCACGTAGCCGAGGGTGGCCGGGTCGATGCCGTGGGTGTTGTAGACCGCGCATTCCAGGGCGCTTTGCGACGGCCCGTTGGGGGCCGAAATGCCGTTGGACCGGCCATCCTGATTGATGGCGGAACCCCGGATGATGCCGCGAATGCTGTCCCCGTCGGCCAGCGCCTTGTCCAAGCGCTTGAGGACCACCACGCCCACCCCTTCGGCGGGGACGAAGCCATCCGCCGCCGCGTCGAAGGTCTTGCAGCGGCCATCGGGGGCCAGCATTTCCGAAGCGGTGGCCTGCGCGTGGAAACGCGGCGTCGCCAGCACCGACACGCCGCCCGCCAGGGCCAGTTCGCTCTCGCCCTTACGCAGGCTTTCAGAGGCCAAATGCACCGCCACCAAGGACGAGGAACAGGCCGTGTCCACCGCCAGACACGGCCCTTTGAAATCGAAGAAATAGGCGACGCGGGCGGGCAGGATGGAGGTCAGATTGCCCAGGAAGCCGTAGGAATCCGGTGCCTGCCCGGCTTCCAGCAGGTGGACATAGTCACCGCCCTGACAACCGGCGAACACCCCGGTGCGGCTGCCTTTCAAGGCGTCCCGCGAATAGCCCGCGTCGGCCAGGGCGCGGCAAACTTCCAGCAGGAACAGCCGTTGCTGCGGGTCCATCACCTCGGCCTCCTTGGGCGAGGTGTTGAAGAACAGCGGGTCGAACAGGTCGTATTGCTCCAGAAATCCGCCGTGATATTGCCCCGCCGCCACGCCGCGCCAAGCGTCCCGATGCAGGGGGGCGGTGGTCACGCTGTCCCGGCCAGCGGCGAGGTTCTCCCAGAATTCCCGGACATCGCGGGCGCCGGGGAACTGCCCGGCATAGCCGATGATGGCGATGGCCGAGTCCGCCGCCTCTGCTTGTGCCGATGTAGCGGACGATTCCGCTAGGTCATGGCCGGGCGGTGGGGCCGCTTCCAGCAACAGCCGCGCCGCCTCCTTGGGCGAAAGCCTGCCTTCCGCTACTTGGCGCAGGATTGCTTGGCGATGGGATGGAGGCTTCATGGGCTTGTTTCCGAGAGGAGATGGGCGATGAGCTGATCCGCGTCTCCAAGGCTGATGGCCCCGTCGCGGAGTTGTTCTAGGTAGTGTTCGGCGGTGGCGGCTTTATCGGGGGCCGGGGATAAGCTGGTTTCCGGGCGGAGGGTGAGCGAGTCGGCGAACTCCGCCAAGATATGCCCGGCCAGGGTCCGAATGCTGGCGTAGTTGTAGAGGTCGCCGTTGCGCAGCCGCAGCCCCAAGGCTTGATTCAACTGGGCGATGAGTTCCACCGCCAGGATGGAATCCACCCCGAAGTCGGCGAAGGGCGCGTCGGGGTTCAGTTCGGCGGGGTCGATGGCAAGCACCGCCGCCACGGTGGCCGTGATGGCCTGCTCAATTTGAGCTAGGCCGATGGCCGGTGCCGCCGCGACGACGACATCGGGATTTGGAGCGGGGGCGGAAGCGGTCGCCGCCGGAATCTCGGACACGTCGCGCAACACCTGCCCGCCGCTTTCGGCCACTAGGATATGGTAGGGAAAACGCCCGTCCGGCCCGGCGGGGGACAGCGCGAGGCTGCGCTCAAACCCAGCTTCCGCCAGCATTTGCCGCCACGCCGCCACGCCCAGCAGGGGCGAATCCGGCAGGTTGCGCCCGCCGTCCTGATACAGCCACCAGCCGTCCAGCAGCCCATAGGGCAGGGTGATGAAATCCAGCGCCTCGGTCCCTTCGTTGGCGATGAGCCAGCCGCCCCGCTTGAGGTAGCGGGCCACATGGCGGAGGGTTTGATCCAGGGCGCGGGTGGCGTGCAGCACATTGGCCGCGATGACCAAATCGAAGTTTCCCGGCGCCGGCACGCCCGCGACGGGGGGCTGCTCGATGTCCAGGGTTTGGAACCGGACAAAAGGATAGTCCGCCTGGAAGGTCCGGCGTCCGTGGGCCACGAAGGCTTGGGAGAGGTCGGTGTAAACATAGTCCACCCGCGCCCCCCGCGCTTTGAGGCTACGCAACAAGGGGGCGCTGGTTCCGCCGGTCCCCGCGCCGATTTCCAGGATGCGCACGGGAGCTTCCCGGCCCTCGTCCCGCCGCCGGAGATAGACGCCGACGGTGCGGATCAAGGCTTCGTTCACCGGATCGGCGATGGGGTTGTCGCGGTAAATGCCCTCCACCAAGCGCATGGAAGCCTCGGGAAACAGCACTTCCGTGGCGGGCACCCGGCCCTGGAGTATCTCGGGATAGCTCGCCAGACACACGGCCACCAAGTCGATGAACGCTTTCATGCGGGGATGCCGCGCCATCAGTTGATCACGCATCGCCGCCAACTGATTTGCCCCCTCTCCCCACGGGAGAGGGTTGGGGTGAGGGCGATCAAATAAAAGTTTTCTTTCTTCGTCCGCATCACGCCACACCGCCACCACCCTGGCCCCGGCGATAACGACCCCATCCCGCCCCGTCACGAATCCCGCCTTCTCCAGCATGGTCAACAGGGCACCCAACAGGCGCTCATAGTCGGGCAGAATGCCGAGACGCTCCCGCAACCCGGTCCGGTCATGGCGCTCCCCGGCTTCGCGGAACACGCCGAGCGCCTGGAACACGGCCAGAATCCCCCGCTGGCAATAGTCCGAGACCTCGCGGATGGCCGCTTCCGACCCGGCGGTGCCGGGGCAGGCGGGGAGTCCGGCCAGTTCCCGCCATGCCAGGGCGAACAGCGGCGGCGCGGCGGAGTCTGCTGCCGCCACGATTTGCCCGGCCAAGGCGCCCATCGCTTCCAGGACTTCGGCTTCGGCCTTCACCACCACCAGTTGCGGGGCGGGCAAGGCGAGGGCGGTTTCGATGGCGGCGAGCCCTTCCTCCGCCGACAACATGCCGTAACCCAGCACGTCCAGATGGCTGGTCACGGCTTGATCGGCGGCGTTGCCCACCGCCCAGTATCCCCAGTTGATGGCCCGCACCGGATAGCTCGCTTGGGTGTCCAACCGGGCGGCGTAGCCATCCAGGAAGGCGGACCCCGCCGCGTAAGCCGCTTGGCGCTTGTCGCCCACGAAGGATTGGATTGAGGAAAAGAACACCTGGAAATCCAAGTCCAGATCGCGCACCGCTTCCGCCAGTAGGACACTGCCCGCCGTTTTGGGCGCGAGGATGGCCCGGAAACTGGATTCGTCCGTGTCGGCCAGCGCCGCATCGGACAGGACCATGGTGGCGTGGATGACGCCGTGGATTGCTCCGAAGGCGGCGCTGGCTTCATTGAGGGCCAAGGCCAGATTCGCCGCCGCCTCCGACACATCGGCGGACAGGTACAGCGCCTCGCCGCCCAGGGCGCGGATGGAGTCAAGCCGGGCCTGAATCCCCGAATCCAACGCCCGCCGCCCCAGCCAGACCAGCCGCGCCCGGAAGCGCTCGGCCAGCAAGCGGCTCAGGGCATAACCCACCTCGCCCGCCCCGCCCGCGATGAGGTAAACGCCTTCGTCGCGGAAGATCGACCGGCGCGGCGTGTCCGAAGCTAGCCGGGCCAGCCGCCGTTGCCACAGCAGCCCATCCCTCGCCAACAAGGGCCGGAACGCGGGACCGACGGCTTCCATGTCCCCGGCCAG
>NZ_JBTEKS010000421.1:0-3614 GCF_054333355.1 Methylomagnum sp.
GATGTCGTCGAGGCTGGTAAAGATCATCGTAGGAGTGCCATTAAGGAAAGATTGAGGGAAATATTGCTTGATTTTACCCTGACAGCCTTAAAGTAACAATTGTGAACAATATACTTATGATAATTTGGGAACATCTCTAATTTTTCTTGGCCTTCATACAATACAGCTAAATTAAACATGGCTATAGAACTGCCATTTGCCACTCCATCCTTATATAGTTTTTCAGCCTTTTTATAATTGCCAATCTCGAAATAAATAGTACCCAACGCATCGACTGCAACTTGATAGTTTTTCTCTACCAAGTAGTTCAGGACTTCTATTGCTTTAAAGGTATCTCCCGCCTCATACATTGTTAGCGCCCTATCAAATAATTCGGCGTCAGTCTCTGGAAGCATTTTTGTAAGATTGCTTTTTAAATTAGACCGCGCAACCTCTAATAATCTCTCTTGTAATTCAACATCCTGCAAAGCTCCAACAAATGCCTGAGTTAAAAATAGAGCATGTTCCGGCGCTATTTTCCCTTCATTCAAAATTCCGATATGCCGATGAACCCTTACAGCCAACTCGTCCTGATCACACCAAATCTCCAAAAACCTCACCAACCAAACCGCCCGCCGCTTATCCCCCGAACGACCTAACCGCATCAAACACCATATATTAAAAAACCGTTCCTCCAACTGATAAAGCTTGTTTTTAGTGGACGTAGCAATAGAGCGAATAACCTGGTTTTTCTCCAACGCCTGCAACTGCGCCGAAACCTGTTTACTTGGCAATCTAGCTTTCGCGGCAATTTCTTTCACCGATAACGCATCCCACCCCATCGCAATCTCATAAACAATGGCCTGTTGCTGGGTGGGCAAATCATCCAGCCGATGCTTATAAAGCGGCGTCACCCGATCCAACAGCACTTCCAAGTCTTCCATCGCGCTGCCGTCGTCATCCAAAAAAATCTCAAACAACAAAATCAAGGTGCGCGGCATCCCGGCGGTCAGACGGCGCAAGGCTTCCAGCTTGCCGGGCCGGGTTTCCAAAATTTCCGCCATGCGCTGCTTCTGCTCATCGGTCCCCAGGCTCAACATCAACTCGCGGGCCTCCTGCGCATTCAAGCCGCCCAAAGTCCGCAGCCGGAAGAAATTGAAAAACGGCTTGCCGTGGTCGTAATGCTGCTCCAACGTCGCGGCAGACCCGGCCACAATGCGGATGCGGCGCGAAGTCATCAGGATTTCCCGGAACCGCTGCTGATCCGCCTTGCCGAACTTGTCCAGCATCTCGCCGAAGTTGTCGATCAACAGCAATAAATGCTTGCCCTCCCGCTCCAAGGCGCGGGCCAGAATCTCGAAGCAATCCGCCTCATAATGGGGCGACTCCAAACCCGTCTCAAACTCTTCGGGCAAACGCTCAAATCCCGGATGCTCGGCCAAATAATCGGCGGTGCGCTCCCACAATCGGCACAGTGCCACCACGGAGTATTCCTCCTCCCGGAACAAAACCGGAATCAGCCACGGCGACAACGCCGGATCGTCCCGCACGCATAGGGAAATCTTCCGCAGCAAGGTGGTTTTGCCCTGCCCGCGCTGGCCTTGCAGGATGGTGTGCCGGAAGCGCTCGCCGGGCGCGGCGTCGCGGATGTCTCGCAACAACTCGTCCAGCAAGGCGCGGCGCACCACGAAGCTCTTGAGGAACAGGTCTTCGCGCATTTCCTGGGGGTTGTAGATGGTGCTGACGGCGGGCATGACGGGGTTCCTGTCTTTCTATCTTGATGTTCAAAAAATGTAGGCCGGAATAAGCCCGTCGGACGCGGAGCGAACGAGGGGCGTTTCCGGCAATGTACCCCACATGCCGGAAACGCCTCTTCTCGTGTGTCACTCGAAGGGGCTTATTCCGGCCTACCACTGAAAGCCCACTCTCACATCAATTGGCGATTTCACTCCACCACCAAGCACGAATGACCGGCGACACGAAACGGTAACGGTTGCGCTCGTCCCGGACCAGATAGCCATCGTGTTGGAGGATATTCAGCAAGCGGGGCACCTCATCTTCGACCCCGTGGGCAACGGCCAAGTTGTAAATCTCGCCCTGGTCGCTGCCGGATTTGGCGGGGTCGGCGGTACTGTTCAACAGGGCTTTGCAGAAGCGGTATTCCTCCTGCTTCAAGGCTGGGGGACGGAGGCGGCGGTGCCAATGCTCGAAGTGATTGCGGTGCCTGAGGGAGGCCGCGAAGGCCGCGTCGATGTGCGCGGCTGCGATGGGCGACAGGGAAAGCTCGTCCACCAATAGGCTGATGAAAAACGGGGCCAGCCAGTCGATTCGGTCCAATATCAAGGCGGCGATATCCGGCGCGGCGGTCAGGCTGCGGCGGCGCAGCAAGCCATCGAGATAGGCTTCCGCTTCGTCCCGCCGGAACGGGCGCATTTTGACCTCGCGCAGGTCGTTGATGTGCTTGGTGAAGCCCAGCCCCTCGACCACGTTCTGCAAACCAATCGAACCGGCGTAGACGAAGCGGATTTTGTCCTTGAAACGCGGCTCCTGCCGGAATTCCCGCTGGGTGGTCAGTAACCGTTTGACCTCTGCCTCGCCACCGTCCTTGTCGTCGCGGATGTTCTCGATGACCTGGGGAAACTCATCAAGCATCAGCACGATGGGCCGCTCTGGCTCCAGGCTCTCCAAGAGATTGCGGAACCAAGCGCCCACGCCTCGCCCAGCTTTTTCCCAGCGGCTAATGAAGTTGTCCGAGAGGTGGGCGACGAGCTTGCGGTAGAACTCGTTCACCGTGTCTACCGACTCCACAATCAGGTAGGTCGGGACGAAGCTATCCGGGGCGTTTTCTTCTAGGTGCTGCATCAGCAGGGTTTTGCCGATGTGGCGATGGCCGGTCAGAACGGCGTTCTCGCCGTCGCTCAGGTGTCGGCTTAGGCGTTCGATGATATCGGGCAGGGGATGATAACTATCCATGGTGGGCCTCTTGACAAGAAATTTGTTGCCAAAATATATGGCAATAAAACTTTTGCCACTGCTGGCGTGCGGTGAATGCTCGTTCCCTCTCACCGTGTCACTGCCGTTAAATTAGAAAAATCAGCGTCATTCCGGCATGGATGCCGGAATGACGTGTTTTCTGGCTCGACCGAAGTTTCTTGCTAAACCGTGCACCACTTGAAAGATGGAGTTTTCACCCCGAGTCCCGTCTTGCATCGGAGACGCTGGAGAGATTTTCCGCCGCGTCGCGGCGATTGAGAGACCCGTCCGTGACGCGAACCGTCGCGTAGCGACGGTTCAAGACGGTTGAAGCCGGAGCCACGTCGGGAGATCGGGACCATACAACCGTCGCTACGCGACTGACTTGCGTCACTTTCGTACCGGGCGTTGAAACGCCCGGCTATGTTCATGGCACCGCTGCGCGGCCCAGGGACTCTAAACCGAAACTGGGCGGAAAATCCTCCACAGAAAAACTACGTTTTCCAAATGAGGCGCGGTTTAAATCCAAACTTAAATGCGAATTACGCGCTTTGAAATCCGCCGTTCAGCAGGAACATGGCGGCGGCGAGGCGGGCGAAGACATGGACGAGCAGCCCCCGGAAGGAGCGGACCTTGCTGGCGCACTCGATGCCGGTCTTGTC
>NZ_JBTEKS010000422.1:0-3605 GCF_054333355.1 Methylomagnum sp.
CAAAATGTCTGATCTAACCACTATCTTCGGCCCGGATGGCGCTCTCGCTCAACAATTGCCCGGCTACAAGCCCCGTCCGCAACAAGTGGCGATGGCGGAGTCCGTGGCCGAGGCGCTCAAGACCAATGGCTGCCTCGTGGCGGAGGCGGGCACCGGCACGGGCAAAACCCTGGCCTATCTGGTTCCGGCCATCTTGTCGGGCAAGAAGACCATCGTCTCCACCGCCACCAAGACCTTGCAGGACCAGCTTTTCCGCAAGGACTTGCCCCTCGTGCGGCGCGCCCTGAGCGAGCCATTCCGCCCGGCGCTGCTGAAAGGGCGCGGCAATTATCTCTGCCTCTACCGGATGGAGAACGCTTTCGGCGTGAAGGCCGGTCACGGCGAAAAGGACATCCAAGCCTTGGAAGCCGTCCGTCGTTGGAGCAAAACCACGGTCAGCGGCGACATCGCCGAGGCGTCCGGGGTGCCGGAGTCTTCCCAGCTTTGGCCGGCGGTCACGTCCACCGTGGATAACTGCCTGGGCCAGGAATGCCCGAAGTACGCCGATTGCTTCCTGGTCAAGGCCCGCCGCGCCGCGCAGGAAGCCGACGTGCTGGTGGTTAATCACCATTTGGTGTGGGCGGATTGGACGCTTCGTAACGATGGCTTCGGCGAAATCCTCCCGGAAGCCCAGGCCATCATCGTGGACGAGGCGCACCAGTTCCTTGAATCCGCCGCGCAGTTTCTCGGCCTGAGCCTCAGTTCCCGGCAGTTGTCCGACCTGACCCACGACATCGCCATCGAGCGCTTCAAGGACGCCCCGGATGCGCGGGGCTTGCTGGACGAGGCCGAGCGGCTGGAACGGTTGAACGCCGATTTGCGGCTGGTGCTGGGCGAGGACTCGCGGCGCGATGCCTGGCACGCGGTGGCGGATGACCCGGCGGTCGGCGAGGTGCTGGCGGCGTTGCGCTGGCAGTTGGCGACGCTGACCGACGAATTGAAGGCCGTGGCGATGCGCGGCAAGGGCTTGGAGTCCTGCGCCAAGCGCTGCGCGGATTTAGCGGTGCGGCTTGAGCTGTTCCTGGCCGAGGACACCGGCGAGACCGTGCGCTGGTTCGAGACCCGCAAACGCGGCTTTTCCCTGAACCGGACGCCTTTGGCCGTCGCCGAGGAATTCGCCAAGTTCCGGCAGTCCAGCAAGGCGGCCTGGGTGTTCGCGTCGGCCACGCTGACCGTGGGCGGGAAGTTCGACCATTTCACCGGCCAGTTCGGGCTGCGAGACGCGGTTTGCCAGGCGTGGGATAGCCCCTTTGATTACCGCCATCAATCGCTGCTGTATCTCCCGCCTGGCCTGCCCGATCCCGGCACACAGGATTACAACCGGGCGGCGTTGCGGGCCGTTGTGCCGGTGCTGCGGGCCAGCCGGGGGCGGGCATTCGTGCTGTTCACGTCGCACCAAGCCTTGCTGGAAGCCGCCGCGCTGTTGCCGTTGGCGGTGGATTATCCGCTGTTCGTGCAGGGCGCCCAGCCCAAGACGGCGCTGCTGGAACAGTTTAAGCGGGCGGGCAACGGCGTATTGTTGGGCACGGCGAGTTTCTGGGAAGGCGTGGACGTGCCGGGGACGGCGCTGTCCTGCGTCATCATCGACAAGCTGCCGTTCGCCGCGCCCAGCGACCCGGTGCTGAGCGCCCGGCTGGACAGCCTCAAGAAAGCTGGCCTGAATCCTTTCTCCGTCCATCAGCTTCCCGCCGCCATCATCACGCTCAAGCAGGGCGTGGGCCGCCTGATCCGCGACCAGGGCGACCGGGGCGTGTTGATGATCTGCGACCCGCGACTGGTCAGCCGCTCTTACGGCAAGCTGTTTCTGGACAGCCTGCCGGATATTCCGCGCAGCCGGTCGGTGCGGGATGTGGAACAGTTTTTCGCCCTCGAAGAGGCATAACAATACAAGCTGGAGTCCAAAGCTTGCTTTGGGGGTTTTTCTCCAAAGCAAGCTTTGGACTCCAGCGCTAGTCTCAACGGAGCCTTTAGCCCATGAAAATCCTCGCCATCGAAACCGCCACCGAAGCCTGTTCCGCCGCCGTGTATGACGCGGGCGGCGTGATCGAGCGTTACCAAGTGGCCCCCCGTGAACATAACCGGCTGATTCTGCCCATGGTGGAAGCGGTGCTGGCCGAGGCGGGCCTGACGCTGAATCAACTGGATGCGCTGGCCTTCGGGCGCGGGCCGGGTTCGTTCACGGGCGTGCGGGTGGCGGCGGGCGTGACGCAGGGCATCGCGTTCGGGGCGGATTTGAGGGTGGTGCCGGTTTCGACTTTAGCGGCGCTGGCCTTGGAGGCGCTGGAGGGGACCGGACTGGAATACGCCTACCCGTGTTTTGATGCGCGGATGGGGGAGGTTTATTGGGCCGTCTATCGTCGGGCGGGGGAGGGCGTGGCATTGGTGGTCGAGGAAGCGGTGTTGCCCGCGACGCAGGTGGCGTTTCCCGAGGACAGCCGGGGTGTAGGCATTGGCAGCGGGTGGGGGACGTATGGCGTGCCGTTGGCGGAACAGCTGGAAGGGCGGGCCGAGGTGGTATTGGCGGAGCGGTTTCCGCGTGCGGGGGTGATTGCGCGATTGGGGGCGGGGGAGTTTGGGCGGGGTATGTCGGTTCCGGTGGAAAAGGCTCTGCCGGTTTATTTGCGGGATAATGTGGCTAAGAAGATGGGGGAGCGGTGATATAAGCCTGAGTCGGACGCGGCGGCAAGCTCTAAATTTTGCAAGACCGGGTTCTCAAGCCGGAGCTTGGGAACCAGCGAACTTGAGTTTATACTTGTTAAACTTACATGTAAATCATATCAATCGCCATATTTTCTAATAATTTTTTAGCTATCCAGAGATAAGAGCAATCATCTTATGATAAAACTTGATTTTCCATTAGAAGTCATCGAACAGTTGCGGTATGAAAAACTGTATCATCCTCACCCCTTTGTTCGCAAAAAGATGGAGGCGCTGTTTTTAAAATCGCAAGGATATTCACATAATGAGATTTGCATAATCGTTGGGATTGGCGGGCGAGCCACCCTGGTTCGCTATCTCCGAGAATATCAAGAAGGCGGACTGGACCGGGTGCGGCAGTTGAAGTTCCGAAAACCCGAAAGCCCCCTGATGCCGCGTCGCGATGAAATCGAGAAGGCCATCGCCGATAACCCTCCGGCCACCCTCAAGGAAGCCCGCCACCTGATCGAAAAAACCACCGGGATCAAGCCAAGCCTAACCGCCGTGCATAAGTTTCTAAAAAAAACAGAGGTGGGCTTAACTGGTTGAATCTGACTCTCCGGCCCAGAGATGACGCGGATTCCTAAAAGATTCGCCAACTAATTTAGCCCATCTCCCAATATAAAAACAAATAATTTATCACAAATAATATTAAATGGTTTATTTGTTAGTTTTTAAAGCATACGTCAATCAAGCACCATCCCTATGCATTATCAATCGTTACACAACTCATTTGGTGGGTAGCTTCGATATAACCAAGTTGGTTTGCATGGCTTTGCTGGTAATATGTTTCTCGCTCTCACAAAAATATATTGGCCAAGGTCTAACTCTCTGTGTTTTATATAGCGTATGTTTTCAGCAATTCTCTT
>NZ_JBTEKS010000423.1:0-3593 GCF_054333355.1 Methylomagnum sp.
TGTCCGCCGCGCCATCTGGGCGCGGAAGTATTTCGTCAACTCCGCATCCGGCGGCGAACTGTTGGAATTGTCGCCTCGCGATGGCGAAGTCCTGCTGAATCAACTCGCCGCCACGGCGTGAAAAGGCCAAAGTCGAGGCTAAATGGCCCCCGTCCTTAAAAAGGACCGCACGTTCTATTCCCTTGGTTACGGTGAATTTTTCTAAGTAACTGGTAATGTCGAAATAAGGCAGATTTAATTCCTGTGCAAGCCGTAAGTGATATTCCCTCACCAGATCACGTTTTCCACCCATTTGCTTTCGCGGGATAATCAAGATGACAGGAAGGCAGCCCGCCGCGATTAGCCTGCCCACAATGGCGCGTTCGTAGGCATACATATCATCTGTGCTGATATATCCTACAAAGAGCGCTTCGTTGACCGCGAAATCCAACAGGCAAACATCGAATTTCGAGAAGTCAACACCCCGAGTGGTCACACTGGCTAGGAGGCTGATGCTCCCCCCCATTGAAAAATTTTCGACACGGGTGACTTTTGTGGACTGGGCCAATCCGTATGTGTAGCCACTGGCCATAAGGGAATTAGAAGTGCCGATAATTGCTATCCGCATGACTTACCTTTAATGATTTAATTATAGATTTAAGCTTAATATTTAATGGGATTATGAAGCTCGTTTCCAGAGCAATTCCAGAGCAATTTTAGATCACAGCCACATGGCCCGGATGAAGCGCCGTGGAATCCGGGATGATCGGAAACGCATCAGCCCGGATTCCATAAAAGCCATCCGGGCTACGCTGGCTAAGGGATAATGGAGAGATAAGTTATCTCTATAAAGATAGGGCCGTAGGGTGCGGTGAGGAACGAACCGCACCAATCGCGACGCGACCAATCCGGTTCCCATCATTCACCGCATCCCACAAATCACCCCTCCTTCTCCTCAAACCACCCATACAAGGCCGGCAACACCACCAGCGTCAGCAGCGTCGAAGTCAGCAAGCCCCCAATCACCACAATCGCCAACGGACGCTGCACCTCCGAACCCGGCCCCGTCGCGAACAGGAATGGAATCAACCCCAGCATGGCTACGGTGGCCGTCATCATCACCGGGCGGAAGCGCTGCTCGCAACCCTTGAACACCGCCTGCTCCGACGCCATCCCATCGTGCCGCAAGCTGCGGATGTACGACACCAGCACCACCCCGTTCAGCACTGCGATGCCCCACAGCGTGATGAAACCCACCGACGCGGGCACCGACAAATACTCCCCGCTCAGGAACAGCGAGATGATGCCGCCCATCGACGCGAACGGCAGCACCAAAATAATCAGCGCGGCGTAGCGCAACGAGTTGAATAGCATGAACAGCAGGAAGAAAATCGCCACGATGGTGGCCGGGATGATAATCATCAGCCGCTTCATGGCCCGTTCCAAGTTCTCGAACTGCCCGCCCCATTTCAGGAAATAGCCCTCCGGCAGCGTCACCTTCTCGGCCACGGCCTTTTGCAACTCGGCCACGAACCCGCCCAAATCCCGGTCCCGCACGTTGGCGCCGATCACGATGCGGCGCTTCGCCATGTCGCGGCTGATCTGCGCGGGGCCGTCCACGACATGGATGGTGGCGAGATCGTCCAGCGGCACCAGCGCCCCGCCCGGCGATTTCAGCAGGATGTGGCCGATGGCTTCCGGCTTGTCGCGGAACCGCTCGGGGAACCGCACCACCGCCGAGAAGCGCCGCTCGCCCTCGTAGATTTCGGTGCTGATCCGCCCGCCGACCGCGCTCTCGATGATGTCGTTGATGTCGGCGACGTTGATGCCGTGGCGGGCGATGGCGTCACGGTCGATGTCGATGGTCAGGTATTGCTGGCCGCTGATCCGCTCCACCCGGATGTCCGCCGCGCCCCGGACCCCGTTCAGCACCTTGATGATGGCGTCGGCGGTCTGCTTGAGTTCCTGTAGGTCATCGCCGAACAGCTTGATGGCGACATCCGACCGCACCCCCGTCACCATCTCGTCCACCCGGTCGGAAATCGGCTGGGCCATGACGATTTGCACGCCGGGCAACACTTTCAGCTTCTCCCGGATGGCTTCCATCACGGTGTTCTGATCCCAGCCTTCGGGAAGCTGGTCGCGGGGCTTGAGGGTGGCGATGGGGGTGGATTCGTTCTCCGGCTGCGGATCGGTGGGGTTCTCGCTGCGGCCTAACTGGGACACCACCTTCGCCACGCCGGGCACTTCCATCACCAGCCGCATGGCCTCAGTTTCCAGCTTGATGGACTCGTCCAGGGACATGCTCGGCACCCGGTTGACGCCGGGGACGATTGAGCCTTCCTTCATTTCCGGGATGAACGAAGTGCCCAGCAGCGGCAGCAGCATCAGGCTTCCCGCCAACAGGCCGACAGCGGCCATGATGACGGTGCGGGGATGGCCCAAGGCGAACCGCAGCAACCCGAGATAGGGCCGCTTGATGAAGGCGATTAGCGCTGTGTCGTGTTCCGCGCCGCCTTTGAGCAGGAACGAACACAGCACCGGCGACAGCGTGAGGGATACCACCAGCGAAATGAACAGGGCGATGGCGATGGTGTAGGCCAGCGGCCCGAACATCTTGCCCTCGATGCCCTCCATGGTCATCAGCGGCAGGAACACCAAGCAGATGATGCCCACCCCGAACAGCACCGGCGTGGCGACCTCGGTGGTGGCGCGGAGCAGGATGCGGCCCCGGTTCTCGGGCGTGACGCGGGTTTCGCCCAAATGGCGGAAGGCGTTCTCCACCACCACCACCGAGCCGTCCACCATGATGCCGATGGCGATGGCCAGCCCCCCCAGCGACATCAGGTTGGCGGAAATCCCGTAGTGGTTCATCGCCATGAAGGTGCAGAGCGGGGTGATGATGAGGGTCGCGACGACAATCAAGCTGGAACGTATATCCCCCAGGAACAGCACCAGCACCACCACCACCAGGGCGATGCCTTCCAGCAACACCTTGCCCACCGTGAACACGGCGGCGTCCACCAGTTCGGAGCGGTCGTAGAACGGCATGATCTGTAGGTCTTCCGGCAACATGCCCTGCTGGTTGATTTCATCCACCCGCGCCTTGACCTGGCTGACGATCTTCTTGGCGTTGCCGCCCCGGATCATCAACACGATGCCGCCCACGGTCTCGGTCTCGCCGTTTTTGATGACCGCGCCGTAGCGCACCGCCGTGCCGATCTTCACTTCCGCCACATCCCGCACGAACACCGGGGTGCCGTCGTCCTCCTTCAAAACGATATTGCCGATGTCCGCCACGGTGCGGATCAGGCCCACGCCCCGGATGAGGTATTGCTCGGCGTAGCGGGGCAGCTTGCCGCCGCCGCTGTTGGCGTTGTTGAGCGCCAGGGCGGTGTAAACGTCTTTCAGGCTCAGGCCGTAATGGCGCAGCCGGTCCGGGTCCGCCAGCACTTGGTATTGGCGCTCGTAGCCACCGATGGAGTTGATCTCGGCGACGCCGGGAATGCCCCGCAGCAGCGGGCGCAGCACCCAGTCCTGGATGGTGCGGCGGCGGGTCAGCTCGTCCACGTCCAGCGGCCTGTCGCCGTCGCCGGGCCGCTCCAAGGTGTACT
>NZ_JBTEKS010000424.1:0-3591 GCF_054333355.1 Methylomagnum sp.
GCCTCCTGGATTTGCGGCGAAAGGTTCCAATCGGAAAATTGCGCCCGGAACTGCGGTTGGCCCTCGGCGTTCTTGTGGGTCAATACCGCCCGGAGCGGCAGCGGTTGGTCGCCTGCCGCGATCCAGACCTGATAATCCACCGTCTCGGTGCGTCCCGCCAGGTGATGGGTCGGCGTGCCATATATTTCCGTTCTCTCCACGTAATCGAGCGATTGGGTCCGGCGTTCGATCTCCTCCGGAAATCGGCTGAGCAGCAGCGCGGCCAGCGGCAGCCGCATGTGGAGGTCCTTGAGGAAATAAGTGACCGCCGCGTCGATGCCGCCGGGCTTGGCGGTCTCGGCGTAGACATTCTGCGCCGGGCTGGACACCGTGATGTCCTTGCCGTCGTAGAGGGCGAGATTCTTTGCCCCGTCGCTCTGCTCCATCTCGACGCGCAGACGGTCGGGGCGGCTTACGGTGATCTTCCGCGTTTCACCGAATTCGATCATCTGGCCGGATTCCTGAAGTACGTCGTAGTTGTCCTTAATGGTAACGCTGAAACGCGGCGTGCCGGCCAGGAATCCGGCCATGCGCGGGAGGATATCCTTGGCCTGTGCCGGCTCCGCCGAGACTTGCGGCGCGGCCGGTTGCGCCGCCACAGGCGTAGCCGCCGTCGCCGGCTTCTTTCCGGCGCAGCCCGGCAAAGCCGCTAAAACCGCCAAACACAGCGCCGTTCGCGCCGTCGGTCCCCATTGATAAAGCGCCATGGTGATCTCCAAACTGGCTTGATTCAAGTAAGACATCGCCTCTGCTGACGGATTCCAGAGGGTTTCGACCCGATGCATTGATTTATCCCTATCCTACCTTGGCGGTGGACGCGCGCATCGTCGCCGCCACCCATGGCGAACTGGAGCCGGCCGTGGCCGAAGGCGGGTTCCGCAAAGACCTTTACTACCGCATCAACGTGGTGAAACTGGTGATTCCGCCCCTCGCCGAGCGCAGGGACGATATTCCCCCGCTGGTGGAACTGATCCTGAAGCGGCTGGCCGCCCCCATCCGGGGCATCACACCGGAACTGATGGAGCGGCTGCGGGCTTATGCCTGGCCCGGCAATGTCCGGGAGTTGGAAAACACGCTGGAACGGGCGGTGCTGTTCGCGGCGGGGCCGGAACTGGCCGAGGCTGAACTGGGCGGGGAAACGGCATCCGAAACCGGGACGGACCTGGGGTTCAAGGCGCTGCGCAAGCAAATGCTGGGCAAACTTGGAGCAGGCTTTACGGCGGCGGTTTCAGGGCGATGTCGGGCAGGTGGCCGGGGCCATGGAACTGACCCCACGGGCGGTATATTTGAAGCTGAAGGAATTGGGCATTGACCCGTCGGCGTACCGACCAGCCCGTTAGCGAGGCAATGGATCGAATCCCGATCCGCAAGTCGAGACGCTCCACGGTTTGCCGACCGAGCTCATGCCAAAACGAACTGACCGGGTGGTCGAAGTAATCGGCGGCGGCGTTGCAGGCCAGGGCGGCGCGGGCCTTGGCTTGTTCAAGTTCATTCATTGGAATGACGTGGGCTTCATGGCTCATGATCCTGCCGGAGGCAATGCGGACAATAGTAGACCTCCCTATCCTCCAACCGGGCATGGAACAGCGGTCCGGCGCCGGCTTCCCGTCCGCAGGAAACGCAGGCCGGGGGGGTGAAATACCGCCTCCGAAAATAAAGCGCCACACCGACCAGGCCGATCAGCACCGGCACTTCCACCAAGGGGCCGATGACGGCGGCGAAGGCTTGCCCGGATTGCAGGCCGAACACCGCCACGGCCACGGCGATGGCCAACTCGAAATTATTGCTGGCGGCGGTGAAGGACAGGGTGGCGCTGACACGGTACCCGGCCCCCGCCTTGGCCGACATGTAGAACGTCGCCAGGAACATGAGGACGAAGTAAATCACCAGCGGCACCGCGATGCGCAGCACATCCAGGGGCAGCTTCACGATGTATTCGCCCTTGAGGGAGAACATCACCAGGATGGTGAACAACAGGGCGATCAGCGTCATGGGGCTGATCTTCGGGATGAAGCGCTCTTCGTACCACGGCTGGCCCTTGGCCCGGACCAGGACAAACCGGGTCAGCATCCCGGCGAAGAAAGGGATGCCCAGATAGATCAGCACGCTTTCCGCCACTTCCAGCATGGTGACCTGGACCGAGAGGCCGGAGGCGATGCCCAGCCACTCGGGCAGGACCGTCACGAACACATAGGCGTAGACGGAAAAGAACAGCATCTGGAAGATGGAATTGAACGCCACCAATCCCGCGCAGTATTCGGTGTCGCCGTCGGCGAGTTCGTTCCAGACCAGGACCATGGCGATGCAGCGGGCTAGGCCGATGACGATCAAGCCCACCATATATTCCGGGTAGTCCCGCAGGAACAGGACCGCCAGCCCGAACATCAGCAAGGGACCGATCACCCAGTTTTGGACCAGCGACAAGCCCAGCACCTTGACGTTGCGGAACACCTTCGGCAAGTCCTCGTAGCGCACCTTGGCGAGGGGCGGGTACATCATCAGGATCAGGCCGACGGCGATGGGGATCGAGGTCGTCCCCACCTGGAAGCGGGTCAGCCAATGGGTGGATTCGGGCACGAAATAGCCCAGGCCCACCCCCACCGCCATGGCGGTGAAGATCCACAGCGTCAGGAAGCGGGACACGAAATCCAGCCGCTTCGGGGCGGGCTGGCCGGTTTCGGGGCGACCCGCCGGACGGGAGGTCGAGGGAATGGCGTCGGGGGAAGAGGGTCCACGCATGGCGGTACTCCGAAAAATCAGGGTTCAGTCGGTGGTTGCGCCGATCCGGTTCAGCGCGGCGGAGAGTTCCGGCCCGGACATCGTCTCGAACGGCAGGGCCAGCAAGGCGTGGATGCGCTTTTCCAAAGCGGCATAGGTGGCCTCGAAGGCGGCTTCGATCTCTTCCGGGGTGCCGGTGACATGGCCCGGATCGGATAGACCCCAATGCCCCCGGATGGCCTGGCCCAGATAGACCGGGCAGGTTTCGCCGCCCGCCGAGTCGCAGACCGAGATCAGCATGTCGATCCCGGCGCCCTCGAATTCATCCCAGGATTGGCTTTTGTAGCCTTCGGTCGGCAGCCCATGGCGGGCCAGGGTGGCGAGGGCGCCCGGATTGATGCGGCCAAGCGGATGGCTTCCGGCGCTGGAAGCCCGCAGGCGTCCCGCGCCGAGGTGGTTGATCAAGGCTTCGCCCAGGACGCTCCGGCAGGAGTTGCCGGTGCAGAGGACCAGGACGTGGAGCGGTTGCTTATCGGTCATGGAAAATTCCTTGATTGCAGGTGGTTGGGATAGGCAAAAGGGAAGGCTTAGCCGCAGCAGCTTTTGACGACCGGGAGTCCGGTTGGGTCGCCCTCGAGGAACCGTTCCGCCAGTTGCAGCATGGCCCGCGCCGGGGTTTCCTTCACAGCTTGGGCGGTTTTCACCGCGCACATCATGTCCTCGCGCGACACGCCCAGCTTCCTCGCTTGCTGATAGTGGTACTTGAAGCAAGGCTCGCAGTTGGCGGCGATGGCGGCACCAATCGCCACCAGTTCGGCGACGGATTCCGTGTAG
>NZ_JBTEKS010000425.1:0-3582 GCF_054333355.1 Methylomagnum sp.
CATTAACGCATCGCGGGCTAAAGCCCGCTCCCACAGTAAATTACTCAGCACGGGAAAAATCCATGTACGACTACATCATCATCGGCGCCGGTTCGGCGGGCTGCGTATTGGCCAACCGCCTCACCGAAGACCCGGCCTGCCGGGTGCTGCTGCTGGAAGCGGGCGGGGGGGACGATGCGCCCGCCATCCGCATCCCGGCGCTGCACGGGCAGCTACAGGACAGCCCCTGCGATTGGGGCGACCGCACCACGCCGCAGGCGCAGCTTTTCGGGCGCCGCATCTTCATGCCCCAGGGACGGGTGCTGGGCGGGTCCAGCGCCATCAATTACCTCATCTACATCCGTGGCAACCGCGCCGATTACGATCAATGGCGACAGGCCGGCAATGCTGGATGGGATTATGACGAGGTCCTGCCTTACTTCATAAAGTCCGAGGCCAATCAGAACTTTAATGACCGCTACCACGGCACGGCGGGACCACTGGCGGTGTGCAGCCATCCGCCCGGCCATCCGCTGGTGGAACGCTATTTCGCCGCCGCCCGGGAACTCGGCATCCCGTACAACCCGGATTTCAACGGCGAACGCCAGGAAGGCTGCGGCCCCTTGCAGGCCACGCTGGCCAACGGCATCCGGTGCGGCGCGGCCCAGGCTTATCTGCATCCGGCCCGCACCAGGCCGAATCTGACCGTGCTGACCCACGCCCACGCCACCCGGCTGCGGTTCCACAGCCACCGGGCGGTCGGCGTCGATTACCTGCGCTTCGGGAATTTGGAACGGGCCGAGGCGTCCAGCGAAATCATCCTGTCCGCCGGTGCCCTGCGCTCGCCGCAGTTGTTGCTGCTGTCCGGCGTCGGGCCGCAGGCCGAACTGGCGCGGCTGGGCATCCCCGTCCGCCTGGACCTGCCCGGAGTGGGCAAGAATTTGCAGGACCACCTACACACCCGGGTGCGCTGCGCCATCACCGCGCCGCTGACCCTGGCCGGGTTGTCCGCCGCCGACCGGGACGCCGCCCGGCGCGAATACGAGGCCAAGCGGACCGGCCCGTTCGCCTCGAATTTCCTGGAGGCCGGTGCCTTCCTCAAAAGCCAGCCGGACGAAGCCGTCCCCGGCTTGCAGATGTTCTTCCTGATGACCCTGCCCCCGGATCACCCCGAAGGTGCGGCGCTCCACAGACATGGAATGACCTTCACCGCCTACATCAACCGACCGTTGAGCCGGGGCGAAATCCGGCTGGCCTCGGCGGACCCGCTGGACCGGCCCCTCATCGACCCCGGCTATCTGAGTGAGGCCGACGACCTGCGTTGCGCCATCGCCGGGGTGCGCTGGAATCTACGGATTCTTTATGCCAAGGCGTTCGACGATGTTCGCGGCGAGCAAATCGCGCCGGGCGTCGATGTGCGGAGCGACATGGAGATTGAGGATTTCGTGCGCCGCACCGCCTCCACCACCTGGCACCCGGCGGGCACCTGCAAGATGGGGAGCGACGCCGGGGCGGTGGTCGATAGCCAATTGCGGGTCCGGGGGCTGGACGGGCTGCGGGTGGTGGACGCTTCGATCATGCCGACCATCGTCAGCGGCAACACCAACGCGCCGACCATCACGATTGCCGAGAAGGCGGCGGATATGATTCGTAAAAGTTTACCTGATTAGCAACGAAGCTCAGTCAGCACCGGACTCCCGCAGATACCGTCTTATCGCCCCTCACGCAATCCCATGATTCGGATCACGGGCCTTGACCCGTAGGGACTGGGGCGCAGGGGGAATTGCAGGGCGTCCCGCCCTTACCTCGACCGGCTGTCGATCTCCACCCGTTCCAAGCGGACGGTCATCTTGCGGATGGCGATGATTGACAGGAGCAGGAACACGACCTGGACCACGGGATGCTGCCAAGCCCACTCCATGGCGGTCATGATTAAGCCGCCCTCCTTACCCCCGCCTTCCATGTTAATCACATAGAGTGCGCGGCCTATCCCTATTGCGATGATGGTGATGAGCAGGCTGATGGTGGTCTTGACCAGCAGCGACATCAGATAGGCCACCTTGCCGACCTGATCGGCGAAGGAGAAGTTCGGCGTCTCCAGGAAGCTCTGGATCCGGTCCGCCAGCTTGTAGCCCAGCGCGATGCTCCGCTCGAACTCGATATAGTCCACATTGGCGGGTCCGGTGATCCGTTTCGCCAATTGCTTTTGGAAATGCTCGCGCCGCTTCTCGGCATAGGACCTGTACCACTTCTTGAATTCCTTGGCGCCCTCCACCCGGGGATTCAGGCGGTAGATGATCGAGTCGTAGAGGAAGCTGGCCCGGAAGAATCGCACCGCGTCGGTCCGGCTGGTGATGCCGTAGTCGCCCAGGATGAAGATCATCTTCATGAACAAGCCCCCGGTGCATTTCTCCTCCCAGGTCGAATAATCGCTCTGCATCGCCAAGTACCAGCCCCGCACCACATGCAGCAAATCATCCAGCAGCTTGCCCACGTCCACCGGCGGCAAGGGTTCGGCGGTCGCGAGGATGCTTTGGCTCATCCCGTTCAAGTCGCCGTCGGTCAGATGGCGGTAGAACTGCATCAGGTTGTGCTTGAACTTCTTGGACAAGGAACCGCAGGAACCGAAGTCAATCATGACGAAGGTGTTATCGGGCCGCACGATGATGTTGGCTGGGTGGGGATCGGCGTGGAAGAAATCGCTCTCGAAGATTTCCCAGAAGAACACCCGCAACATGCGCTTGCCGATCAGGACGGGATCGTAGCCGCGCATGGAAAGGCTCAGCAGTTCCTCCTGGTTGCCCTCCTGAATCGCCACCAGGAATTCGCTGAGGAACGCGCCGGCGATGAATTCCGACACCAGCACCCGGTCGTTGCACAGTTCGTGGACCAAGCGGGGCGCCGTGACATACGGGCAATGGCGGGCGTCGCGCCGGAAAATCTCCGTGTAGCGGGCCTCGGTGCGGAAGTCCAACTCTTCCAGCAACATGCGCCGCAGTTCCAGGGTGAAGCTGCTGGCGACGCCGGGCCGCATGATGCCCAAGCTTTCGGAAATGCGCGACAACAGGCTCAAAGCCTTGAGGTCGGCGACCATCAACTGGGCGATGCCGGGCCGCCGCACCTTCACCGCCACTTTGTCGCCGCTGAGCAATTCCGCCTGGAACACGCAGGAGATCGAGGCCGAGCCGATGGGCACCGGATCGAAGATGCGGAAGACATCTTGCAGCCGCCGCCCGGTGGAGCTTTCGATGGTTTCGATGGCCTTCTTGGTGGGAAAGGGCGGCACCCGGTCCAGCAGCTTGCCCAGTTCCTCGCAATAGGCGGCGGACAGCACGTCCGCCCGGATGGAGAGCTGCTGGCCGATCTTGATGGCGGTGGGGCCGAGATTTTGCAGCATGTGGCGGACCCGCACGGCGCGGGTCTCCGGCGAGCCGCGCAACCTGATCCAGTCGTAGACGATGCCCAGCAAAAGCAACAGCAGTTGGTAATTCCAGACCACCACCCGCCGCGCCACGGCGGACATGGACGCATTGAAGTTGATGCCGGTGGTATGCGGGACGACTTGCCGCAGCGCCTTGACCGGGGGACCAGTCCGCTTCCGTC
>NZ_JBTEKS010000426.1:0-3569 GCF_054333355.1 Methylomagnum sp.
GCCCAACGGGGTTTGAAGGCCAGCCGGGGTTTGCTGCGGGGGTTGTTCGGCGAGGCCACCGACGGGTTATTAGCCCGGTTGCAAGCGGCTTCGGTGATCCACCTGCGCCAGTTCAGCCAGGAATACCAAGTCTGGCAAGGCAGCGATTTCGACCTCGCCGGTGCGGTGCGGCAGGCCAGCGCCGAATATATGGCGATTCCTTTAGCGGACCTGCTCAACGAATTGGCCCCGCTCAAGGCAATTGTCGCCCGCCGGGTCACGATTGCGACCGGGAGTCTCCGCAGTTTCACGCCGACGTTCACGTCACGCCTGCGTTGGCCCTCCAAGACGGATGGCGAACTCACCCTGTGGTTCTATCTGGCCGAACCTTACGAGGACATCCAGCCCGACAGTTTCCCACTGCTAGCCGTGGTGGCGGTATGCGAAGCGAGCGAGCGGCTACAAGAAGCGACCGCCGAATGGAAAGCGTTATTGGAACTGCCCAAGCGCCATGCCGCGCTACACGACGACCCGGTAGCGCAACGCGAGTACCGGGCGTGGCTGGAAAACGCCGAAGCCGAAGCCTTGCGCTTGATCCGCGCCCTGCTCGACGAACCGGAAGCGGATTCCCTGCGGTGGTTCCGGGGCGGGAAAGAGGCGCTGATTTCAGGGCGGGGTGGCTTACAGCAACGTCTATCCGAGTGGGTGGAAAAAACCGTTTACTCAGAAACCCCGCTGTTCCGTAACGAACTCATCAACCGCGACCAGCCCTCCCCCAGCGCCAACACCGGGCGCAAGCGCTTACTCGCCGCCATGTTGGCGGCACCCGACCGGGAGAATTTGGGGATTGCCAAGACGCCCGCCGAGAAAAGCCTGTACCTCTCGTTGCTGAAAGAAAGCCGTTTGCACCGCAAGCAGGACGGGCGGCGCGGGTTTTATCCGCCCGACCCGGCGCACGATCCTTGCCGGGTGGGTCCGGTGTGGGCGGCCATTACTCAAATTCTGGGCGACAGCGGCGAACGGCAGGTGCCGCTGCCCGAACTGTACGCCACGCTGGCGGGCCGGCCTTACGGCGTGAAGCGGGGCGTGTTGCCGGTGTTGATCGTCGCCTATTTGCTGGCCCATCGCCGCGAGGTGGCGGTGTACCAGGAGGGCGCGTTCTGCGAGGCGTTGACCATCGAGCAGGCGGAATTGCTGTGCCGTCGGCCCGAGTTGTTCGCCTTGGAGCGGTTCGGCCTGGAAGGGCTGTGGGGGGATTTGTTCGAGCACTACGCCGGGTCCGTGGTGGGCGGGGTGGCGGCGGATGCCAGTTTGCTGGAACTGGTGCGCCCGTTGGTGCGGTTCATGGGGGGATTGCCCGAATACACCCAGCATTGCCCCGGCCTGAGCCGCGAGGCCAAGCGGGTGCGAGAGGCGTTCCAGCAGGCGAAGAGTCCCGGCGTGTTGTTGTTCGATGCCCTGCCCAAGGCGTGCGGGGTGGACCCGGCGGGTTTCGCGGCCCGTGATGGCGCCGTCGTGAAGGGCTTCATTGAGCTACTGGCGGGGACTTTGCGGGAGTTGAAGCAGGCTTATCCGAACTTGCTGGACCACTGGCGGGAGGAATTGAACGGCAGTTTGCTGGACACGCCCGCCGCCGATCTTGCCGGTTTGCGGCGGGCGCTGGCGGAGCGCTATGGCGGCTTGGAGCGCTACACGCCCGACCGGATGGGTGTGGGGGCGTTAGCCAAGCGGCTGGCCGATACCGCCCACACGGAAGACCAAGCTTGGCTGGAATCGGTGGCGACCTTGATAGGCCGGGTGCCGCCGGGCAAGTGGCGGGTGGATACCCGGTTGCAGGCGGAGTTGCGGTTGCGGGAGATGGCGGCGCAGTTGCGGGAGTTGGAGAGTCTGCGCTTGCAAGTCGCCGACCGTGGGCCGGAGGGCGCGGTGTTGGTGAAGGTGGTGGATGCCGAGCGGGGCGAGCATAGCCGCGTGGTGCAATTGAGCGCCGCGCAACGGGCCAGGGCCACCGACCGGGCGGCGGGGATTGCCCGGCAGTTTGAGGGATTGGACGAGGCGGAGCGGTTGGCCGTGGTCGCTGAGTTGTTCAAGCGTTGTAACCCAAGTATCGGAGAACCGCCGAATGAGTGAGGAAACCCTTAAGAAACCTGTCCGGCATTTGTTGGGCCTGTCGGGCGGAAAAGATAGTTCGGCGCTGGCGATATATCTACGGGATAAGGTGCCGGAGATGGAGTATTTCTTTGCCGATACCGGGGCGGAATTACCGGAGACGTTGGCTTATATAGATATGCTGGAGGATTATCTTGGTAAGCCGATTGAAAAGATAAATGCTGGTCGAGACTTTGATTATTACCTCAAGCTACACAATCATTATCTACCTTCTCCTCGTCAACGATGGTGTACCATCAATCTTAAGCTGATTCCTTTTGAGAATTTTGTCGGGAATGATGATTGTATTTCCTATATAGCCATTCGCGCCGACGAGCCGACTAGAACCGGGTACATTTCCAAGAAGCCGAACATAAAAACCTGCTTCCCATTTAAAAATGACGGGATAACAAAAGAAGATGTTACAAAAATACTAGAGTCATCTGGTTTGGGTCTACCTGATTACTATAAATGGCGAAGCCGCTCGGGCTGTTATTTCTGCTTTTTTCAGCGGCAAGAAGAATGGGCGGGCCTTCTTAAACATCATCCCGGTCTTTTTGAAAAATCGAAGCAATACGAAAAAATAGATGAAGCAACTGGGAAACGGTATACCTGGAATCAGGAGGGGACGCTTGATGAATTATTATCAAAAGATGAAATTCATAAATACGTGCCTAAAAAAGCTAAGTCAAAAAAACTAATTGACAATCTATCCCCAGAAGAAGAAGGCGATGAAGGCTGTTTAATCTGTATCTTATAATGCTATGAACTCTATAGAAGAACGATTCGCAAACATCAGAACTTACAGCGAAGGCGGTCAACCATCGCTGCATAAGCCGTTGTTGCTTTTATTTGCGCTTGGATATTGTTTTCAAGGCCGCGAAAGAATGATTCCTTTCTCGGTTATTGATAGCGCTTTAATAAAATTATTTGATGAGTTCTATCCAGCCGCAAGTGAACGGGCTAATACTCATTATCCATTTGGCCGCTTGGAATCCGACAGAATATGGGAATTAGAGCAAAGCGCTACTTTAAACAGAACTAGCGTCGGCCATTTATTTAAAAGCGAACTGCTAGAGAAAAACATCCATGCCGGTTTATCGTTAGAAGTTTATCAAGTGTTATCCGTAGATAAAAAACGCCTTATTAGTCTTGCTGGTGAGCTTCTATATTGCTATTTCCCAGAAAATCAGCACGCCACCTTGCGGGCGGCTGTAGGTTTGCCACAATCCATTGGAGAAGTACGTGATATGTGGGTGGAATATCATGACTCCACTGTCCATTTGCCACAACTTATCCAAGAGTACCCACCGAAGGAGCCTGTTTTGACTACCCAGAATAATGGCTTTATTGCTTATCTGAATTCCCTTCATAATCTCGGGGCGGGCGGGGCTAATGCGTTAGCTGAAACACAGGCTTTAAACCACTATTTCGCGGCACTT
>NZ_JBTEKS010000427.1:0-3563 GCF_054333355.1 Methylomagnum sp.
GTGGCCCTGTTGCCGGAGGAAGCGCCGATGCTGCTGATTACCTTGGAATACGACAACGACGAGATGCAGGGACCGCCGTTTTCCACCCCGGCGGACCAGGTGGCGCGGTTATATGGCGGGCGCTACCGAATTGAAAAAAGCGAATCCGGCGATGCGCTGGCGGACAATCCGGGACTCGCGGCGCGGGGATTGACGGCGTTGACCGAGACGGTTTGGCGGTTGATGCCGCTTTTGTAGGGTAGGTTAGGCGCACGCCATTTCAGGTTTGCGCCTCATCATTATGTCGCCGTGCGCCGTAACCCACCATGCCGACCGGGATGGTGGGTTACGGCGTACGGAGAAATCAACAGGAATATCAAGCCTCTCGCGGTGTGCGCCTAACCCACCCTACGAATACTGGGTTTTACTGATAAATCAATTTCACCCGCTCGGATCCCACCGACTTTTCCAGCCGTTCCAGTAACTCCCCGCCTGGACGCACCCGCCAAGTTTCCCCCAACTGAATGCGGCCCTCCGCGCCCTTGCTTCGATACTCGATTAAGATCGGGCAGGGACCACCCCGGAACGGCGTCAACACTTCCCGTAGCGCGTCGGCCAGCGACACCGCCTGACCCTCCGGCCAGCGGATGGCGAGGTGCTTGGCGAAATGGGCGCGGGCCTGCTCGATGCTCATCAGCCGTTCCGCGCTCAGCCGGAGTTGCCCGGCGAAATCGTCGAAACTCAAATTGCCCTCGGCCACTAGCAGAGCGTCCTTGACCAAATAATCCCGGTATTTGTCGAAGGCGTCCGAGAACACCGCCACTTCCAATCGGCCCGTGCGGTCGTCCAAGGTGGCAAAGCCCATGCGCTTACCGTTCTTGTTTTGTTTGGCGCGGAGTTCCACCACCAGTCCGGCCACGATGGCTTTGACCTCGTGGCGGTTGCCCCAGCTTCCGCCGCCCAGGGTGCTGCGGTCGTGCTTCTCGGCCAGCGGGCCCAGGCGGTCGGTGACGAATTGCTTGATCTCGTCCTCGTAAGGGCTGATGGGATGGCCGGTCAGGTACAGCCCCAGGGTGTTCTTTTCCTGTTCGAGCCGTTCCGACTCGCTCCAGGGTTCGACGGTGACGAAGGCCCGGGGCTTTTCCTCGGCGATGGCCGGCTGCGTCAGGCCGAACAAATCGTCCTGGCCGGTTTCCTCCATCGCGCCGTGCTGTTCCGCCGCCTTGAGCGCGTCCGGCAATTCGGCCATGAAGCGGGCGCGGTTGGGGTCGATGGCATCCAATGCGCCACCCTTGATGAGCGCTTCTAGTACTCGCCGGTTGGCCTTGCGGAGGTCGATGCGTTTGCAGAGGTCGTGGAGGTCGGCGTAGGGGCCGTGCTGGCGGCGCTCGTCAAGGATGTCGGTGATGGCGTTCTCGCCCACGCCCTTGAGGGCGCCGAGTCCGTATTGGATGGAGCCGTCGGGTAGGGCGGTGAAGCGGAATTCCGAGCGGTTGATGTCCGGCGGGCGGATGGGCAGCTTCATCTGCCGACACTCCTCGATGAACACGACCACTTTGTCGGTCTTGTCCATATCTGAGGACAATACCGCCGCCATGAAGGCTGCCGGGAAATGGGCTTTCAGCCAGGCGGTTTGGTAGGAAACTAGGGCGTAGGCGGCGGAGTGGGAATTTGAACAGCACAACCCCGAAGCTAATAGAAAGTTATGTTCCGGGTGGGCTACTTCAAGATCGTAACCTTGCTGCCATCCCAAGAAAGTGACTCGTACAGGCTTCCGTAGCACCGTATTCCCGTCCAATTGCCAGCGTCCACGGTCGCTAATAACTGGCTCAGGTCGGGAGAGATAAGTTCGCCAGAGTTGCTTTTGAAGCATTCCATCGAGAGTCGGATTAATCGCCAAGATCGCGTCAATATCTCCCGCTCCAGCATTCTGTCCCGCTTCTGTACTTCTGCTAAAGACTTGGCCGACCGAACAGGAAGAAAATGCCACGGCCCATCTATCTCGATAACTATTTCCTTTTCTAAATGGATGAAATCCACCTGTTTTAAAACCTCGCCGCATGAGAGCCGACTGTTTCTGGTAAATCCTTCCGCTAATAAATGGGACGCTAGCCACGCTTCCATTTTCGAGCGCTTGGGCGAGCCGTGGGCTTTGGCTTGAATTTTCTGAAATTGCTCTGGATTCTGATCTCGCCAATGCTTGAGGTTGGTGGCTCGTTGTTGCTGAATATCCGAGCGCTTGGAAGTTTTCTTGGCAGTTTCCGAATACTTCCGGCGCATGTCGTCGGTGTGTTTTAAATTCTTGCAGGTTATTGCCCGGATCTCGCGGCGCAACGCCTGACATTTCGGGCAGTTTTGAAAATGCTCGCTGGCTTTCGCATGGGTACGCACTACTTCCCCGCAATACATTGTGCGTTCCTTGCCCGATGACGGGCCGGTATGAATCATACTCATGCAGTTTGGGCATTCCTTTTGGTGAGCATGAATCGCCCGTTTGGTAGGCTGTTTTTCCCCACACTTGCTCACCCATTCGAATAATCGCCCAGAGCGGGAGTTGTCCGTAACGGGTGAGCCATTTATGGTCGAGGGTGCAGCGTTCAATAGTGTCGTCATCGAAAATAACCTCCCAGAGTGGAACTAAACCATGATCGTGTAGGGTGATAATTGGGGTCTTACTGAGGCTGCCATCGGTATTAAACGATATTACCTCATCCCCAGCCTTGCAGTCCTTTATGTTTTTTATTCCGTGCGTAGTATGAATCTTTGTGTATTCACAAAGGGTTTTATTGAAACCATACCCCGAGAATTTGTCCACCAAATCAAATATAAAGTTAGCTACTCCAGTATCTACGCCATTCTTTTCAGAGCCACTGACAAAAGTACCGCGTTGTTGAGCCATTTCCTCCGGCTTCTTTTTCCCCATGCACCTCCGAAGTAAGTCCGCCCCACCTAAAGTATACCCCGCCATATCCTGAGCAATCCGCATCACCTGCTCTTGGTAAAGGATTACCCCATTGGTGGGTTTTAATATTGGTTCCAAAATAGGATGGGCATACTCCGCCTTCTGCTTGCCGTGCTTGACGTTGATATAGTCGTCCACCATGCCCGATTGCAAGGGTCCTGGCCGGAACAGGGCCACCAGCGCCACGATGTCCTCGAAGCTATCCGGCCTGAGCCGCTTGATGAGGTCTTTCATGCCCCGCGATTCGAGCTGGAAGACGGCGGTGGTCTGGCAGCTTTTCAAGAGGTCGTAGGCGGCGGGGTCGTCCAGCGGAATCTGTGCGATCTCCACCGGCGGCTCGCCTTTCTCCGCCCGCGGCTTGTTGATGGCTTCCAGCGCCCAGTCGATGATGGTGAGGGTGCGCAGGCCCAAAAAGTCGAACTTCACCTGCCCCACCGCTTCCACGTCGTCCTTGTCGAATTGGGTGACGAGATTGTCGCCGCCCTGTTCGCAGTACAGCGGGCTGAAGTCGATCAGCTCCGACGGCGCGATGACCACGCCCCCGGCGTGCTTGCCCGCGTTGCGGGTCAGCCCTTCCAGCGACATCGCCAAGTCGATCAGGGTTTTGACGTCCTCGTCGGTG
>NZ_JBTEKS010000428.1:0-3554 GCF_054333355.1 Methylomagnum sp.
TGTACCCATGCCCGACATCCCTGCCGACAAGAAACGTCGGGCATGGGTACATGCCCGACCTACCATAAAAGAAGCGATTGCCATGACATCCAAATCAACCAAAGGCATCATCCTCGCGGGTGGCTCCGGCACCCGCCTGCACCCCCTGACCCGCGTGGTCAGCAAGCAACTCCTGCCCATCTACGACAAGCCGATGATCTACTATCCGCTGTCGGTGCTGATGCTGGCGGGCATCCGCGACATCCTCATCATTACCACGCCGGAGGACGCGCCGCTGTTCCACAACCTGCTCGGCGACGGCAAGCACTGGGGCATCAATATCGAATACCGGCAACAACCCAAGCCGGAAGGACTGGCCCAGGCGTTCATCATTGGCCGGGATTTCATCGGCGGCGACAATTCCTGCCTCGTCCTGGGCGACAACATCTTTTACGGCCACGGCTTGCAGGGTTATCTGCAAAAAGCCGCCCGCCAAACCGACGGTGCCACGGTGTTCGGCTACTGGGTGAAAGACCCGGAGCGCTACGGCGTCGCCGAACTGGACGCTGAGGGCCAAGTGGTCAATCTGGCGGAAAAGCCCAAGCACCCGAAATCCAATTACGCCATCACCGGGCTTTATTTCTACGATCACCAAGTGGTGGACATGGCCGCTGACCTGAAGCCTTCCCCACGGGGCGAGTTGGAAATCACCGACATCAACAACCTGTATCTGGCCCAAAGGCAACTCCGGGTGGAGAAGCTGGGCCGGGGCATCGCTTGGCTGGACACCGGCACCCACCAGTCCTTGCTGCAAGCGTCGAACTTCATCCAAACCATCGAGGAACGCCAAGGTCTCAAGATCGCCTGCCCCGAGGAAATCGCCTGGGCGCAACGCTGGATTGATGACGCCGCCCTGGAGGCATTGGCCGCGCCGCTCAGCAAGAGCAGCTACGGCGAATACCTTCACCAGTTGATTCGCATGGGACGCACCGCATGATCGTAGAAACCACCACTTTGCCCGGCGTGCTGTTGATTAAACCCGATGTGTTCGGCGATGCCCGTGGCTTTTTCCTGGAATCCTGGAACCGCCGCCGCTATGCGGAAGCGGGGTTGGACCGGGATTTCGTGCAGGACAACGTGTCTTTGTCCCGGCGCGGCATCCTGCGCGGGTTGCATTTCCAGAATCCCAGCCCGCAGGGCAAGCTCGTCCAGGCGTTGCAGGGCGAGGTTTACGACGTGGCCGTGGACATCCGGCTCGGCTCGCCGACCTTCGGCCAGTGGTACGGTGCTTACTTGAACGAGGAGAACCGGCACCAGCTTTATGTGCCGGAAGGCTTCGCCCACGGCTTCTGCGTCACCGGCGAAACCGCGTTGTTCTCCTATAAATGTACCGACTTCTATAACCCGTCCGCCGAATTCAGCCTGCGCTGGGACGATCCCGATATTGGCATCGAATGGCCCATCGAGAATCCCACCCTTTCCGGGAAGGACCAAGCCGGTGTCTTACTGAAAGATTTCCCCCGCGAGTCCCTTCCCGTATGGTCGGCATGAACATTCTTCTCATCGGCGGCGAAGGTCAGGTGGCTTATGAGCTGCGCCGCACCTTGGCCTGTTTGGGGCAAGTCATAACGCGGGGCCGGACCACGCAGCCCGCGCTGGATCTGGCCGATTTGGACGGCGTGCGTGCCGCGATTCGGGCCATCCAGCCGGGACTGATCGTCAACGCCGCCGCCTATACCGCCGTGGACAAGGCCGAGCAGGAAACCGAATTGGCCTTTCGGATCAACGGTGAAGCGGTCGGGGTGTTGGCCGAGGAAGGCTTGGCGGTCGGCGCTGGACTCATTCATTATTCCACCGATTACGTGTTTCCCGGCGACGGCCTAGCGCCTTACCGCGAGGACGACCAGAAAGGCCCGCTGAGCGTCTATGGCCGCAGTAAGTTAGCCGGTGAGGAAGCCATCCGGGCCGTGGGCGTGCCCCATCTAATTTTGCGGACGGCTTGGGTGTATGGGGCGCGGGGGCAGAATTTCCTGCTGACCATGCTGCGGCTGATACGGGAACGGGAGGCGCTGCGGATCGTGGATGACCAACGCGGTGCCCCGACCTGGAGCCGATTGATTGCCGAAGCCACGGCGCTGCTGCTGGCCCGCACCATGTTCGAGGGCCGCCTTGAGCCGGGGGAATTGGGCGGCACCTATCACCTCACCAATGGCGGCGAGACCACTTGGTTCGGGTTCGCGGAGAAGATTCGGGAACTCGGGATCGCCCGCGAACTGCTGCCGGAAACCTGCGCCCGGTTGGAGCCGATTCCCACGTCGGGTTATCCGACGCCCGCCAAGCGTCCGGCGTATTCGGTGCTTTGCAATGACAAGCTGGCCGGGGCGTTCGGGCTGGCGTTGCCGGATTGGGAGGCGGCGCTGCGGCTTTGTATGGATGAGGTTGGGCCGTAACCTCGCGGCCCTTCGACGGACAGCGCCCGTTTCTTATCCAATACCCGCACGGCCCCCTCCAATAGCTTAAACGACCGCCAATTACTGGCCAACGCCGCGAGGCATGTACAGCTTACCCTCGCGGTGGCGAGGATGATTTTCCCGTCGGCGAAAGCGGTTCCCGTTGCGGCGCGAACGGCAATCCCACCCGTTCCAGTTCTCCGAAACACGGCAAGCCGGACCTTGCAAGGCATGGGTTCCCAAGCAGGTGCTTGGGAACCAGCACAACGTTCATATTGCTTTTGGCGGCGTTCGCTGGCTAAGCTTGGTTGTCCACCAACAGGAGGGGTTTATGAAATGCTTATTTGTGCTATTGGCCGTTCTGGCCGCGTTGCCTGTTCAGGCGAGAACCTTCAAATGCGTCGATGCGAGCGGTCGCACCGAATTCAGACAAGCCGCCGTCCCACCCGAGGGTTGCAAAGCCATCGTCGTTAACACCATTCCGTATGACGAAACGGAAGCGGCCCGTGCCAAAGACAATCTGCGTCAAACCGAGGCATGTAACCGGGCTTTCGACACGGCCAAAGCCGAGCAGGCCGAGCGGTTGGCTGCGCAGCGGGCTGCGGAAGAACATGCCCGCCTGCAACGCTGGGTGCAGCAGACACCGCCTGGGGAGAGGCGGAGATATGCCTGGACTCAGCCAGTGCCGATACCGACGCCGACGCAGCGGCCAAAGCAAGCGGATGAGGCTAGCGGGCCGTCCGCCATTAACCTGAACCATTCGGCACGATAAGGGTAGTTTCATTCCCCACGAAACGCGGCGGGCACTGGGTTGGCCCGCCGTAGCGTTTCGTCATTCACCTGTTGGGCGATGGATATTTATCCACCCCAAAGCCTCCATATAGTTACTTCTGCAATAGCGCCCCGGCCTTAATCGGGAATTTCTGCCCGCTCCCATTACGCAACTTTTGACGGAAACCTTATGTACCTGTCAAGACCCGTGAAATTGTCTACCGCCGAAACGAATAATTCTGGCTTTCTCTCGCGCCATTCGGCGAGGGCGTTAATGGGGGCGACATGACCCAGCGCCCGCTGGGGGATGGCGTGATTGTAAATATCGGCATAGCGGCGCAGCGTCGTGGCGAG
>NZ_JBTEKS010000429.1:0-3542 GCF_054333355.1 Methylomagnum sp.
TCAGCCAACGGGGCCGACATACGCGGAACATCCGCTAACTTAATGGCAGTGACGCGCCGCGTGGGAGTGCAGATGGGGTGCGCCGCGCCCTGTGACGTAGCCCGTATGGAGCTTGGGCGATTCCCGAAAAAGAGCTTACCCATTAACCCCCCAACCCCCCTTATCAGGGGGGCTTTTTTCCCCCCCCCTGATAAGGGGAGGGCCGGGGAGGGGTTTTTGCAGGTGCCCGAGTTAGGTATGTTTATTATAGGAAATCGCCTTAGCGGAATACGGGGATTCGGCAGCCCCGGCGCCCCGGATTCCGCCAGCGCCATCCGGGCTATCATCGTGGATTCATCCCACCACGGCCCGCAGCGCGGGCAGACTGTATTCCCACGCGGCGCGTGGGAACGAGCAGCGGTGTTTTTGTTGGCCCTCTGCGGCTTCTGCACCGAGTCATGGGCCGACCCGTCCAAATACAAACTGCCGCCCGAAGCCGCCCTTGCTGTCCAGAATCACACATCCGCCCTCACTCTCGAAGCCGTGACCCACGCCGCCCTGTTGAGCTTTCCCGGCCTGGTCGCCGCTGAGCAGCGCCAAGCGGCGGCGGAGGGCGAGCAACTGGCCGCCGAGGGCGGCTTCGACACCACGCTCAAGCTGCAATCCCGCTGGTCGGTGGCGGGGCTGTACGAGAACCGCAACTACGACGTCATCATCGAGCAGCCCACCGGCTTGTGGGGCAGCACCTTCTTCGGCGGCTGGCGGCGCGGCACGGGCAATTACCCTACCTACGAGGGCAAGAGCGCCACCGCCAACGACGGCGAATTCCGCGCCGGGGTGAACGTGCCGCTGTGGCGCAACGGACCCATCGACCGGCGCCGCGCCAGTCTCGCCCAGGCCGAATTGGGCAAGCTCATCGCCGGGCATGATTACGACGCGGCCTTGTTGGATCTGCGCCGGGTGGTGGCCCAGCGTTATTGGGATTGGGTGTTCGCGGGGCGGCGCCGGGCGGTGGCCCGTGAGCTGTTGACCATCTCCGAGCGGCGCAACAGTGGATTACAAGAACGCATCGCCGCCGGGGACGCCCCCGTCATCGAGGGCACCGATAACCAGCGGACGATTTTCGAGCGGCGGGAACGGGTGATCGCCGCCGAGCGGATGCTGGAACAAGCCGCCATCCAGCTTTCCCTGTACTGGCGCACGCCCGAAGGCGAGCCGCAGTTGCCGCGCCCGGAGCAGTTGCCGGACGGTTTCCCCGAACCCGTTCTGCCGGAGTTGGCGGATGAAAAATCCGCCATCGAGGAAGCCCGCCAGCGCCGCCCCGAGTTGCAACGGCTGGAGCGGCAGCGCAAGCAGACGGAGATTGAACGCGATTGGGCACGCAACCAGCAGGCACCGGGCGTGGATTTGTCGCTGATGGGGGCGCAGGACTTAGGCGCTAGTTCGTCCAAGCTGGTCAACCGGGACGAGATGTACGTGGGGCTAAACATCGACCTGCCCTTGCAGCGGCGGGTGGCGCAGGGCCGCACCCAGACCGCCGAGGCCAACCTGATCCGCCTCACCGCCGACACCCGGCTGGCCTCCGACCGCATCACGGCGGAGGTGCGGGACGCCCTGTCCGCCTTGCGGGCCGCTTACAGCCGGATCGGCGTGGCACGCCAGCAGCGGGAGGCCGCCCGGCAACTGGCGGAGGGCGAACGCGCCCGGCTCGACCTGGGCGATAGCACGGTGCTGGTGGTGGATTTGCGGGAACTGGCGAACGGCGACGCGGCCATCGCCGAGGCCGAGGCGCTGAACGCCTTCTTCAGGGCCATGGCGGATTACCGGGCGGCGCTGGGGATGGGTGTTGGGGAATCGGTGGCGAGTCGTTGAGGGGGTTGCCAAGTATTGAAAAAGCGGCGGTTGGCGTATGCCGGGCCACTGGAAATTTGCCGGTTTAATTCGTGGTTTGAAACGGGCGGCATCCTTGTGGAGGCGTGTCGCCCGTTTGTTTCGTGCGGCCGGCGCTATTTCCCCGTCCGAGATAGCGCGCTCTCCAAAATGGCCCGCACCGCCGGATGCTGAATCTTCCGCTGCGCCGTGATCGCATAAAACCGCTCATGCACCCCGTCGATCACGCCGATCAACTCGACGTGATACTGCCGACATACTTCCTCCTCCACCAGGGTCGGCGCCACGAATAGCCCCACGCCCGCCGCGCCGAAGGTCTTCAACAAAGCGCTATCGGCAATCTCGGTGCGGATGTTCGGACTTAGGTTCTCCGCGTCGAACCACTGATCCAACGACCGCCGCAAGGCCAAGCTCGGCGTCGGCAATAAAAACGGCGCTCCGTTCAGCGCATGGGGAAACCCCGTCCGGTACCGCTCCGCCAATTCCCGTGTCCCGAACACCCCCACGCCCGACTCCCCCAGCGGATGATTGAACACCCGCAACCCCGCCGCCGCCGTGGCCGGGACGTCCGACAGCACCAGATCGACGCTATGCAGGCCGATGTCCGCCAACAGCCGCTCCGGCTTGTCCTCGTGGCAAATCAGCCGCACCGGCTCCGCCAGCCGCAAGGCCGGTTCCAGCAGGCGATAGGCCAGGAGCTTGGGCAGGCCATCGGCGATGCCCACCGTCAGGCGCGGCACATGCCCGCCGCCCCGGCCATTCAGAAAGCCCGACAGCTCCCGGCCCAGCGCGAAGATTTCCTCCGCGTAATGGAACACCCCTTGCCCGGTCTCCGTCAGCCGCAGGCCGCGCCCGTCCCGGTGGAACAGCTTCTCGCCGATGGCTCCCTCGAACACCGCGATTTGGGCGCTGACCGTCGGCTGGGTCAAATGCAGCTTCTCGCTGGCGCGGCACATGTTGCCCTCCTTCGCCACGGTCCAGAAATAGTAGAGGTGTTGGTAGTTCAGGCGTTGCATGGGGTTTTTTCGTCGTTGTTATCCGCGGGTTCGCAAGCCGGTCCTTGGTTATCTACCCATCCTGACCTGCGGGTTTTGCTCACCATTAGGAAACCGTCCATGCGCTGGCCCGACTGAATCGCCTTCTTGCGGGCCAATCGGGGACCGCCTAGGATTTGTCGGGCGGAATTCGCCGCCGGTTTAGCCGGGGCAATTTTGCATCCTTCCAATCGCGCTCCGCGCCCGAAATTTTTTGTTGCCCATGAATCTCGAATCCCCGGAATCCCTGCAAATACTCATCGCCTCCGCCGCGACGGCGTTTGGCCTGCTGGTGCTGAAACGGCTGCTGCCGGTCTTCGACGCCATGATGGAGCGCCCCCACGTTCAGCGCGTCACTTACGATTTTTGCTTGGCGGTCTTCGCCGTGTTCACCTTGTCCTTCCTGTTTTCAGGGTTGGGCTTGGTCTGACCCAATCATTGTAAAAGCGGGCTTTAGCCCGCGACAGCCTTGACGCCGCGTCACAAGCAAAAAGGCTTACAGCAATGTAAGCCTTTTTCTTTGCTGATTAGCAAGACTATTCAGTCAACCCAAAAGAATCCGCCATTCCGGTATCCCTGCCGGAATGGCGGCTGAAGATTCTTTAATAGGGCTTACGCAGCGTTTGGCTTGTAGTCCCG
>NZ_JBTEKS010000430.1:0-3526 GCF_054333355.1 Methylomagnum sp.
GATGAAAGGCTTTCACTGCCTGACGCACCGGATAAGGAACCACCTGGATGACTTCGTGGATTACTTTTTTTCACTCTCTGCGGGGCTATGGAACCATAAAATCTCTTCATCATCAGTGGCTTAGCATCGGATACAACTCTACTCAAGAATTACGCCTGTTGTTGCTCCACCACCTGTGCCACCTTCAGTTAAAATATCGGTCGCAATCGCAGCAACTAAAGCAAATAACCGCAATGTGCTGTCTTCGTTTAATACATCATTAATGCAAGCATTCATTTTTACCTTAATGCCCTCAACAATATATTGTGCAGCATTATCCAGTGTCCCCACTTCGGTGGGTCCGTTAGTCACAACATTAACGCAGTGGCGTAGTTTTTTCCATTCAGGATGGGTGGCAGGGTACCAAGAGGGCTCATCATCACGCTTACGGAAAGTACCCGTTAGTTGGTACGAATCATCCCAGCTGATTGCGCAGCGTTCTGAAATCGGCGCACTGGTGAATGTTATTACTGCGGTGGCAGAATTGTGAGAGAGGGACAAAATAGCCGGTAGAGTCATGTCGAGAACATCGTTGCCCGTGTTATCGGCATTGGCGCAAACGGGAATAAATACTGTTAGAATTGCAGCGAGTGCCGAGTTACATGGGTTGAGTTTCATGGTTTTCTCAGTGATGGGTGTAAATAATTTTTATTCTATTTTAATAGATAGGCCGATCCTGGAATAATTAAGGCGTGAACTGCGCCAATAGGCAATCTCGATAAGACACTCTATCACTTCCCCTCAAAAAAGCGCTGCCTGACATACCTACAGGCTGCAGAAGCGCATATATTCCGCTCGATGACCAGATCCATTTGTTGCCTATAATAATTCTCTAAAAGGGCACAAATATATTTTGAAATTTTTTGTCCCGCGCCCTTAAGAAATTATTTAGCCCCCTCCCCCGAGAACTATTGTATAAACATGAGCAGTATTCGTGTGAACGGTGCATCCGCTATCCAGATATATAGTGACTGGAGATTTAGTTGCAAAAGCTGTTAATGCCTGAGCCATGAACTCTTTAGCATTTGCATCATTTTTATGAAAAGCGACACGAGATGGAATCGTACATCCACAGTTATTACCTTTATCCAAATTCAAAAAAGTATGCCCATCTGACCATGTCATAACGGCAAGCACTTTTGCATCCGGGACAGAGCAAGCCATAGAGTAACTGTTTTCAGCATAGAGTATCGAGCAGTTTATAAAAACAATTTTGATAAGATTTTTATAGTTCATGAGAGCATCCTCTTGTAATGGTTTTAGGTGGTAAAAACCCCATGTGATCTTGTAATGGGTTGCGTCTTTTTACCTATTTAAGGTGCCAACGCATTCTTCCATCCACAGCGGGCTTTTTCAGTTAGATTTGCCTGATTTACAGCGACGCAGTAATTTTCGCCGTGGTAATTCACGTTATCATCATCAGTTCTGATGAGGGCCGCGAAAAAAGCCGGGTGAAAACCAAAAACAACAAGAGCAGGGGGTCGTCATGGACCAAGAATCCGTTGAAGCATTTCTTGAAGGGTTATATGCCGCCGCCATCGAGACTGACGGCTGGGCAAGGGTGGGAGAGCGTCTGGCGGAGTTGATCGAGGGGCGAACAAGCGGGTTGATATTGATGTTGGCCGGCCAAGCGGCAACGCTGCTCAGCACCAGCGGTTTCCCGGAGGGTGCCGAAAGACTGTACAGCGAATACTTCCATCAGGTGGACCCCTGGCAGAAGCTAGCCACGGATCAGCCGAAATTCCGGCCCATCATCGGCGCGGAAGTCGTGCCCGAACGCGAGTTTAGGCGATCCGAATACTATGCCGATTTTGCCTCTCGAATCGGCCTGGGCCATATGCTCGGCGCGATTGTTCCACTTGGGCCGAGTGAAACGGACGCCTTAGCAATTACGGTGCATCGGCCTTATGACGCGCAACCCTTCGGCGAAAAAGAAAGCCGCCGACTCACCCAATTACTGCCGCACATTCAGCGCGCCGGGCAACTCTACCTCCGGGTGCGCGATCTGGAGTTCCGTGCCCAGGCCGGCTTCACCGCCTTGGGAGCCCTGCCCTACGGCGTCGTGGTGGCCTCGCGAACCGGTGAAGTGCTGTTCGCCAATGCGGCCGCCGAACGGCTCGCCCGCCATGGCGGCGAGCTGGTGCTCGGAAAGCGCGGTTGTGGACTCGGCGCCGCCAACCCCCGCGAAGCTAGGACTTTGCGCGGGCTTGTGCATGATGCCGCCGGAGGCGGCGCGGGCGGCACTCTGCGGCTGACGCGGTTCTCGGATGGCGCGGCATTCGCGGTGCTGGTGTCGCCGCTGCGGTTACCCTATCGCGATGCCATGCTCCGCCAAGTCGAAGCCGCTCTGGTGATCGTCAAGGATTTGGCGGAAGAAGAACCCCCGGCGGTGTCATGTCTGAAAACGCTTTGGGGCCTCACGGAGGCGGAAGCACGGGTTGCCTTGGCTCTATTCGCGGGGCGCGATGTCGAGGAAATCGCCGTCCAGCGGGGGGTGAGCATTACGACGGTGCGCACTCAAATCCGGCAGATATTGGCGAAAACCGGTGCATCGAATCTCCGCGACCTGGCACGGCGGCTGGCGGGACTGCCGGGGACTTCAAAATGACTGGGTTGGGTCTAGCTGACCCGAATTCGGGGTTTGAGGATCAATGGAACAGAAAACGCATGTAAGCCCTACTCGGGTTAAGTGTCATCACGGTTCGGATCGCGCAAGGGGCGCAATTCGCCTTTCGAGACGGCTTCGGGCAGCACAAATAGGTATCGACCCAACAGGTAGAAGTGGCGCCAGAAATTTGGACAGGCCGGTAAGTGGATACACTGCTCCCTGACGATGTGGGCAACGCCGGTATTTTGGAGCACACGATGAGCAGACGACCTCGCCGGAACCACTCGTCGGCCTCAAGGCGAAAGTGGCCTTGACCGCTTTCCAGGGCGAGAAAACGCTGGCCGAGTTAGCCCAGCAGTTCGATGTTCACCCCAATCCAATCAGCGACTGCAAAAAGCCAATTACTGGACGGCGCCGTCGGCGTGTTCGGCGGCGACACCCCCGACCGAACCCACGGTCGACCCGAAGGCGTTGCACGCCAAGATCGGCCAGGCGCAGGAGATCGATTTTTTGTCCGGCGCGCTCGGGCGTTGCACAGGCTGTGCGTGGCCACGCACGGGTCGCCCCAGCATGTCCCGGTTGACCTCCCTTCGGCTTGCCGTTCGACTCTCGGAATTCGGCGGCTTGCCGCTTCAATCCATCCGACGACGAAGGTTTACCGGAGTTGCAGCTGTTATTTTCGACTTTTCGCTCAAGCTTTCCCAAACGCTTTTCAGGGAGGCCAATCTCAAGTTGCAGCCCAATCCGCAACAAATATCAATACCCGATGTGATTAATATCGCATTGCGTCTGACGAACTGACACGGGTCCGCCGCCTATCCTTTCGAGCCGCGTTGGCTTGGTTGGGTAAGTCTTGGCGGTTGCGACAATGCTTGCCCT
>NZ_JBTEKS010000431.1:0-3507 GCF_054333355.1 Methylomagnum sp.
CCTTTCTCGGTCCCGGCAAAAGCATCGAGGATGTGGAAAAGGCCCGCGCCGCCTTGGAAAAGGCGTATCAGGACGCGGGCTTTTCGGCGGCCCTGGTGGACATCCCCGAGCAGGACGTGGCCGAAGGCGTGGTCATCCTCAAGGTGGGCGAGGGCCGGGTGGACCGGCTCAAGATCACGGGTTCAAAGTATTTCTCGCTGGGCAAAATCCGCGAGGGGGTGCCCGCCCTGGCGGAAGGCCAGCCGCTCAACCTGACCAAAGTCCAAGAGCAGCTCAGCAAGGTGGCGGGCGACAGCGCCGACCGCACGGTCACGCCCGTCATGCGGGCCGGCCGCACGCCCGGCACGGTGGAGGTGGAATTGGCGGTGGAAGATCAGCTTCCCTTGCACGCCAGCGTCGAACTCAACGCCCGCAACAGCATCAACACCAGCCGCCTGCGCCTGACCGGCATGGTGCGCTATGACAACCTGTGGCAGCTTTATCACAGCGCCTCGCTGCAATACCAAGTCTCGCCGGAAGACCCCAGCAACGTGGAAGTCTGGTCCGGCACCTACGTGATGCCGCTGGATTTCATCGACTCGCGGCTCGTCTTCTACGGCGTCGGGCTGGATTCCACCAGCGCCGTCACCTCCGCCGGGGCGCTCAATATGGTGGGCAACGGCACGATCTTCGGTTTGCGGCTCATCAAATCGTTGCCGAACTTCCCAGGACTCCCGAACTACAGCCATAGCGTCACGCTGGGCTGGGACTACAAGAATTTCGGCCAGTCGGTGCAACTGACCGGCGCCGACAGCCAGAACACGCCCGTGGCCTATTCGCCGTTCCAGGGTGGCTATACCGGCACGCTCAATTACGGCGGGGGCAGCTTCAGTCAGATAAATCTGGAAGCCAACGTCAATTTCGCTGGCATGGGCAGTTCCTACCGGGAATTCGAGGCCAAGCGCCACAACGCCACGCCGAACTACCTCTATTTCGCGGGCGACCTCAAGCACCGGCAGATATTGCCTTACGATTTGGCCCTGCAAGCGCGGCTGTCCGGGCAAATCGCCAACATGCCCCTCATCAGCAACGAGCAGATGGGCGCGGGCGGAATGCAATCGGTGCGCGGCTACCACGAGGTGGAGCGCCTCGGCGACGACGGCGTGAATGCCTCGCTGGAGTTCTACAGCCCCAATTTCGGCGCTTATGGCTTGGATGGCGTGGACGAACTGCGCCTGATGGCGTTCAGCGACGTGGCCCGCTTGTGGGTGCGCGACCCGCTGCGCGGCACGCCGCCCCGCTATGACCTGCTGAGCGCGGGCGCGGGATTCCGTATGCAGGTGCTCAAGAAAATCTCCGGCGAGTTCTATTGGGCCTATCCCTTCGTCGCGACGGACGCCGTGGAGGTGGGGGAGTCGCGGGTGGATTTCCGGGTGGCGTATGAGTTCTGACCCATCTTTCCCACGCTCCTCGTCACCGCCATCGAGTTAAGGCGCTTGAATAAATTGCTACGGCTGAATTTAACCCTCCCACCCCCTTATCAGGGGGGGCTTTATCTCCCTTCCCTGATAAGGGGAGGGCCGGGGAGGGGTTTGAATTATCGTTCCCACGGTCTCCGTGGGAATGCATCCTCGGACGCTCCATGTCCCGTGCCCCAGTTCCATCCGCCCTGCCCGACTCACGGGACGCGGGAGCGTCCCCAGCGGCATTCCCACGCGGAGCGTGGGAACGATCCTATTTTGGTTGAACCATGATGACCCAAGCCCCCACCCGTCTCAAACCCCTCGCGGCCTCCATCCGCCTGATTCTGGCCGGTGCCTGCCTGTCCGGCGCGGCCCGGGCGGGCGACTTGCCCGTGCCCCAGCCCAATTTCGCCACGGTGGGCCGGGCCGACCAGTCGGTCGCGGGCAACAAGATGACCATCAACCAATACACCGACCGCGCCGTCCTCAACTGGCAGAGCTTCAACATCGGCCAGGACGGCGCGGTGCAGTTCAAGCAGCCGGGCGCGTCGGCCATCGCCCTGAACCGCATCGCCCAGAACGACCCCAGCCGCATCCTCGGCAAGCTGTCGGCCAACGGCCAGGTGTACCTGCTCAACCAGAACGGCTTCGTGTTCGGCAAGGACAGCCGGGTGGACGTTAATACTTTGGTCGCCAGCACGTTGGACATCAGCGACGATACCTTCCAGCGCGGCATCACCAAAGTCTTGGGGCAGGATGGCCGCCCGGCGCTGGTCGGCAAGGGCGAGGTGTACCGGCGCGATGCGAACGGGAATTTCATCCTGGACGGCCAGGGCCAGAAGACCAAGATCGGCATCAACATCGAAAAAGGCGCGGAGATCAAGGCCGCCAAATCGGGCCGCATCATCGCCGCCGCGCCGTCCGTGACCAACGGGGGCGACTTGACCGCGCCCGATGGGCAAATCCTGTTGGTGGCGGCGACGGACAAGGTGTATCTGCAAGAGGCGGGCAGCGACGCCAAACTACGCGGCCTGGTGGTGGAAGTCGGCACCGGCGGCGACGTGAACAACGTCGGCAAGATTCTGGCGGAACGCGGCAACGCCACCCTGATGGGCTTCGCCGTGAACCAGGACGGGCGGGTCACGGCCACCACTTCGGTGCGCGCCAACGGCTCGGTGCGCTTGCTGGCCCGCGAGGGCGGCAGCGTCCGCCGCGAGGGCGACCAATGGCTGCTGCAACCCGGCACCACCAAGCGCCTCGCCGACCAGGGCGACGGCCTGGGGACGCGGGCCACGGTCACTCTGGGCAAGGGCAGCGCCACCGAAGCCAGCCCCGACCTCAACGACTCAGCCACGGCGGTGGACGGCCAGACCCAGGATGTGTCGTGGATGGAAGTCTCGGGCCAGCAAATCCGGGTGGAGGATGGCGCAAGCTTGCGTTCCCGCTCGGGCCAGATCAGCCTCAAGGCCACGGAAAACCCGGCCAATCCCGGACTCGACAACGTCAAGAACGACAGCCGCGTCTACATCGCCAAGGGCGCCACCCTCGACGTGTCCGGCGTGGAAAAAGTGAGCCTGCCGGTGGAGCGCAACGTCGTGACCGTGGAACTCCGCAGCAACGAATTGCGCGACTCGCCCCTGCAACGCAAGGGCGTGTTGTACGGCCAGAAGGTCAAGGTGGACATCCGCAAGGGCACGCCCATCGCCGACATCACCGGCGAATTGGAGCGCATCGAGCGCACCGTGGCCGAGCGCAGCACGACGGGCGGCACGCTGGATTTGGTCTCGGAAGGCGACGCCGTGGTGCGGCCCGGCGCGGTGCTGAATTTCTCCGGCGGCTCGGTGTTCTACCGGCCCGGCTACATCGACACCACCCAGTTGGTCGGCGCCGACGGCAAGACCTATGACATCGGGTCCGCCGATCCCAACCGCCATTACGCCGGGATACTCGGCAAAATCACCGAGCATTTCCCGACCGCCAACCTCACCAAGACCTACGACATGCTCGGCCCGACCCAGCAGGGCCGGTTCGAGCAAGGCTATGTCGAAGGCAAATCCGCCGGTGC
>NZ_JBTEKS010000432.1:0-3505 GCF_054333355.1 Methylomagnum sp.
CTAGCGGAGATCATGGGGTGGGGGTATTGGGATGGATACGCAGGCGGGCCGGGGCTTCGATGTCTTCCCGGTGTTCGCCTCGGCTCCGCTCGGCGAACGGCTCAGCCCATGGGGACTTGCGGGCCGGGTTCCGGCATGAAGTGCCACGCCTCGTCCATCCATAACAGCAGCAGGCTGGCGGCCATCGACACCAGCAGCAAGAACAGCGAGACGGTCATCCCCGCCACCAGCCCGACCGGACGGCGGTTGTGTTCTTGGCGTAAAGCGATGGCGTAGAAGCCACCCAGCATTTGGGAGGCGACGAAGATTGCAATCACCAGGATGAGCCTGTCCTTGAGATGGAAGGCGTGGTTGGTCACGTCGGCGACCACCGTCAGCAGGGTGGGGGCGTACATCAAGGTGGCAGGCAACGCCAGCAGATAGGCTTTGAGCGGAGACAGGCTAACCGCATCGTCCCGGCTCACGATCCACAGCAGCGGCGTCGCCCACAGGAGGTTGATCGCCAGCACTATCGTCAGCAAGCCCAGAAACTCGTCAAGGCTGCGGGCGGCGGGGTTGGTGAGAAAGTTCACCAAATGATAAAGCAGGGCATGGGCTTTGAAGAGAAAGGGATTCATGGCGGGGGTTGTTATAATTCGGCTCACTCAAATGCGCACCCAAAATTGCTTCCCTTCGCGGGGCGCTCCACAAGCCCAAGATTATCCCCAAATGCTTAGTTATCGCCACGCCTTTCATGCCGGCAATCACGCCGATGTCTTCAAACACTTTGTTTTGAATCTGTTGGTGCGCTCCCTGCTCAACAAGGACAAGCCGTTTTTCTACCTCGACACTCACTCCGGGGCCGGGCGCTACAACCTCAATGCCGACATGGCGCAGAAAAACCGTGAACACGCCAGCGGCATTACCCGGCTCTGGCAGGAGAAAAACCCGCCGGAAGCCATCAAGGAATACCTCGCCGCCGTGAAGATCACCAATCCGGGCCGCGAGTTACGCTGGTATCCCGGCTCGCCGCGCATCGTCCGGCCTTATCTCCGGGCCAAGGACCGGATGACGCTGTGTGAGCTGCACTCCACCGAATCCAAGCGGCTGGCGGCGGAATTCGCCGGAGACAGGCAAGTGCGGGTCGAAGCAGTGGACGGCTATCAGGCGCTCCGGTCGCTGTTGCCGCCGCTGGAGCGGCGTGGGCTGGTGCATATCGACCCGAGCTTTGAAATCAAGGACGAGCGGCGGCGCTTGCTGACGGCGGTCAAGGAAGCCTATCGGCGCTGGGCCACGGGGATGTTCGCCGTGTGGTATCCCATCCAGGACCGGGCCACGGCGGACGATTTCCTGCGCCGCTTCGCCAAACTGGGCATCCCCAAGGTGCTGGTGGCGGAATTCACCGTGCTGCCCGACGAGGCATTCCGGCTCAATGGCAGCGGCATGATTATCATCAACCCGCCCTGGCAATTGGAGCAGCAGTTGAAGGCCGCGTTGCCGTGGCTGTGGGAGAAGCTGGCGGCGAACGGGCAGGGAAGCTGGCGGGTGAAGTGGCTGGCGGCGGAGCGAATGGGCGAGGTTAAGAGCGCTTCCGATTCGGACGAAGAATAAGCCCGGCCATGGGCCATGGATGGGTGGGAGTGGGCTTTCAGCCCACGACTAGGCTCGGCTGTCGCGGGCTGAAGCCCGCTCCCACGGCCTTTCTGCTCGCGCATGGGAGATGGCCGTGTGTGGGGTTCCGCGAAGCTCCACCCAGCCTTGTTTGGGGTTATCCGCCCAACCCATGCACCCAATAAATCACCAGCACCCCGGTGGTAATCAACCCGACTTGCTGGAACGCCGCCACCGCCGTGGTGCGCTGGTGCAGGCTGGGGATGAGGTCGGCCACGGCGATGTAGATGAAGCTCGACGCGGCCAGGGCGAGGATGTATGGCAACGCCCCGTGGATGTGTTCCAGCCCGAAATAGGCCAGCACCCCGCCCAGCAGCGTGGACAGGCTGGATAACAGGTTATAGAACAGCGCCTTGCGGCGCCCGTAGCCGCTTTGGAGAAGGATGGCGAAATCGCCGACTTCCTGGGGAATCTCATGGGCCACCACCGCGAGGCTGGTGACAACGCCCAGATGCACATCGGTGAGGAAGGCCGCCGCGATGAGGATGCCGTCCACGAAGTTATGGATGGCGTCGCCCACCACGATCAACGTCCCGGCGGGCTGGTGGAAATGCTCCTCGGTGTGGGTCTCGCAATGATCCGCGTGGCAATGCCGCCACAGCAACAGCTTTTCCAGCAGAAAAAATCCCAAAATACCCGCCAGCACCGTAGCCAGCAGGCTCTCCGTCTGCGGGCCGTCCGCCGTTTCCAGGGCTTCCGGCAACAGGTCCAGGAAAGCCACGCTCAGCAGCGCCCCCAGCGCGAAGCTGACCCCATGGGGCAGCACACGCGGGTGGTGGTGGTCGGGGATGAGCAGGAACAAGCCAGCGGCGGCCACACTCAGCAAGCCACCGAGCAGGGTGAAGACAACGATCCAGAGAAGCAGAGCCATGCGGGATTCTTGTTATAGAGCCTGGGGTTAAAGTGCAAAAGGAGCGCGGCCAGCTTGGCCGCGAGCGGGCGAGACGCCCGCGCTCCCGGACTTCGCTCATTGGAAGCTCAGGTGCTCCTTGCCGAAATACGACACGAGCGCCGACGGAATCTTCACGCGCCCGTCGGGCTGCAGATTGTTTTCGAGCAGCGCCGCCAGCACGCGAGGAACGGCGAGACCCGATCCGTTGATCGTATGGACGAGTTCGGGTTTGCCACTTTCCTTGCCGCGAAAACGAATCTGCGCGCGCCGGGCCTGAAATGCCTCGAAATTCGAGCAGCTGGAAACCTCCAGCCAACGCTTCTGGCCCGCGGACCAGACTTCGAGATCGTATTTTTTCGACTGGGCGAAACCGAGGTCGCCGCCGCACATCAACAATACGCGATACGGCAGATCGAGTTTCTGCAGCAGCCGCTCGGCGTCCCCGCGCAGCTTGTCGAGCTCCTCGTAACTGGACGATGGATGCACCCACTTCAACAGCTCCACCTTGTCGAACTGGTGCAGCCGGTTCAGGCCGCGCACGTCCTTGCCGTAGCTGCCCGCCTCGCGGCGGAAACACGGGGTGTAGGCGCAGCGATAGATCGGCAGCGCCGCCTCGTCGACGATCTCGTCGCGGAAGAAATTCGTCAGCGGCACCTCCGCCGTTGGCACCGCATACAGGTGATCCGGGGTGGTCTCATACATCTGCCCTTCCTTGTCCGGCAGCTGTCCGGTCGCGGTCGCGCTCGCCGCATTGACGAAGATCGGCGGGTTCACCTCCACGTATCCAGCTTTCGCATTCTCATCCAGGAAGAAATGCAGCAGCGCCCGCACGATCCGCGCGCCGTCACCGACGTAGAACGGAAATCCCGCGCCGGTCACTTTTGCGCCGCGGGCAAAATCGAACAGCTTGTCGAAACCGGGAATTTCCCAGTGGGGCAGGGCATGCGGCCGCGGTTCGTCGTG
>NZ_JBTEKS010000433.1:0-3499 GCF_054333355.1 Methylomagnum sp.
CCCACTATCTCGCGAGGGCGAGGCGGACGAAATCCAGACCCGCTTAAATCGCCGCCGCCTGGGTTTCCGCCGACCATAACAATATCCGTCGCAAGTAATAAGAGTCCCGGCCCAATACCCGGATGTCCGGGAATGCCGCCCGCATGGCGACCCGCTCGGCGGGGCTGTCATCAATGAATACCGCTTGGCCGGGCGGCAGGTTTAATTGGTCGAGAATCTCCCGCATATTGTCCGGCTTGGATTGCCGGTTAATGCGGACAGCCGCAAAATCATTCAAATGCAGGCGCCCCGTCATGATCTTATCCCAGATGGAGCGGATATACGCCTCGTCATTCCTGCTGATAATCGCCAGCAGGATGCCCCGTTGCTTCAAATAGAGCAGCGCCTCGATAATCCCCAGGAACCAGTTTTCCAGCAGGTGCGGACCCACCGATTCCTCGGCGGCGACGCCCATCCAAAGGGTATTGTCCAAATTGACCGCGACCAGTTTCACCGCGTCAATTTGGCGCATTGTCCGGTACATGGAAACCACGGTGTCCCATAAGGCGTGCCGGAATAGATTGGGGTCGATGGCATAATGCTCATGGAGGGGGGGCACGGGGTCCAGCCGGGAGGTATCGGCCATATAGCCGGGCCACAGTCCACCGAAGCTATTCCATAGCAAGGCATCTTCTTGAATCAAGCGCTTTCCGAAGACCGACGCTACTTGATCTATATCCAACAAATGGACGCTATCGTATTGGGTAATCAAGTCATAGAGCGCCCGGTTCAAGCGCTCCACGAAATGCACCGGATTCGACAGGGAATAACGCGGCATTAACCGCCCCAGGGCGTTGGCTTGGGGGACGAAGAAGTTCGCGACGAAGGTCGGTAGTTCGAATTTACTCGACCATTCCATCGCTTTTCCAAGATTGGTTCTCAGCCGGTCATAAGCCTCATTGAAAAACGCCTCCAAGGCATTTTCATCGCCCGGATCAATCCTGGGTAAGTCGACATCGTGGAGGATGAACCGCAGCCCCAGTTGCACGATCATGAAATCGTATTCCTCCACCTGTGCGTGGGGCGGTCGGTCGGGCAATTGCGCGGCGGCGTTATGCACCACGTAATCCACGGGGATGCCGTGGGCATTGTGGTGGTGGAATAGCCAGGAATCGGCGAAGCAGGAGCCAACAATCAGCACCCGCCGCAAAGGGGTTTCGGTGCGGCGCAATTCCAGAGGGGTGAGGTATAGATGGTTTCTATGATTCTCAAAGTGATTGTTATCGGCGTGCCCGGAATAGTCTTTTTTCATTCGATTCCACCAAGGTGTGCGGCATCGGGAAGCGCGGATGCGTTCAGGGATTATAGGCAATGGGTTTAATTTTCTACCCCTAATTTTTCGGCGCGGGCATTCAATAGGCGAAGCCTGGCCCGCGTGTCATTCCTCGTCCTCCACCAGAAACATCCGCAGTTTATCCACCAGATTTGGAATATCCCGCAATTCGCATTCCCATATCACGAGGAAGCGCCAGCCCAGGTCCAGCAGGGCTTCTTGTTTTACCCGGTCGCGGTGCCGGTTGCCTTCCAGCTTGCGCCGCCAGAATTCTGCGCGGGACTTCGGCAGCCGCGTCAGCTTGCATTCCGGGTTGGGGTGTCGATGCCAGAAGCAGCCATGCACGAACACGACTTTGCGGAGGCGCGGAAACACCAAGTCGGGGCAGCCGGGCAGGTTCCGCACATGCAGCCGGAAGCGTAAGCCCATGCGATGCACGAGCCGCCGCACCGTCAGCTCCGGGCGGGTGTCCTTGGCGCGGATGCGGGACATGAGTTCGCTGCGCTGGGCGGCGCTGAGGGGATCGGCCATAAGCCATTGTAAAAGGGTCGGGGGTCGACGCCCAAGTTTTTGGCGATTGCCCTGTGGTTTTGGGCTTGGCCCGAGGGCGGCGAAACGATGGCTGGGCGTGGCTGATTATTCGACTAACTTGTCGGCACAATTGACATTATTGTAATTTTGCGCTAACGATTCTGCTTCAATGATCGGTCGGGTATTCGCGGAGTGTAGCCATGACTCAAAAGCGTCCTGCGGACAGGAAGGTGGTTGAATGGGAAACGGTCAAAGTTCCAGCGAGCGATCTGCGCATTGGGATGTTCATCAGCGAGCTGGACCGCCCCTGGCTGGGCACACCATTCTTGCTGCAAGGATTCGAGGTGAAAACAAGGGACGACATCGTGGCGGTCCAGGGGGTTTGCGAGTATGTGTATGTGGATATGATCCGCACCCGCAGGCTCGATCCCCTGGAGAATTTCCGGCCCACTGCCACCCGTGGCCCCGCCTCTTACGCTTACGTGCCGAATTCCACGGCACCGATACATCAAGAAATGGGCAAGGCCAAGGCGGTACAGAACCAAACCTCAAGCCTAATCAGTACGTTTATTGACGATATCCAGCATGGCAGGAGCGTGGACATCCAGCTTGCCAGGTCGGCGGTATCGGAGTGCGTGTCCAGTATTTTGAGGAACTCCGAAGCCATAATGCTCCTGACCCAGATCAAGAATAAGGATGAATATACCAGCCAGCATTCGTTTAATGTCTGTGTCTATTCGGTGCTGCTGGGTCGCCATATCGGGCTTAAGTCACCGGACTTGGAGGACGCGGGGCTATGTGGCCTGCTGCACGACATGGGCAAGATTCGGGTGCCTGTGGAGATACTCAATAAGGAGGCGCGTCTTGAGGACGATGAACTCGCTGTCATGCAGTCCCATACCGTGCATGGCAGGGAGATTCTGTCGTCGGGCCGGAATGTTTTTAATGGGACCGTGGATGTGGCTTACGGGCACCATGAAAACATGGATGGCACGGGTTATCCCCGTGGTTTGGCGGGCCACCAGACCAATTTGTTAACCAAGATTGTGGCGGTGGTGGATAAGTATGACGCGATTACCAGCGACCGGGTTTACCGGCAGGGACGGCCACATTTGGAGGCGGTCGGGATATTGCAAAAGCAGTTCAAGGAAAAGATAGACCCTAATTTGGCGACGGCGTTTATTGCCTGCCTGGGGGTTTATCCATCGGGCAGCGTGGTCGAGCTGAGTTCTGGGGAGATCGCGGTGGTCATCGAGCACAATCCCATGTATCAATTGCGGCCTCGGATCATTGTTTGCCGGGATAAGGACAAGCGGCCCATCCCGGAGAAGCTGGTGGACCTCGCCGAGCGGCCATTCGACGATCAGGGAAAACCCTACGCCATTTGGAAGCAACACCGCCCCGACGCCTTTGGGATTGACCTGCGGAGCTTCCAGAATTTCATTAACCGGCCCGTTTGGTGACTGGCGCCGAATCGTCACGTATCCTCCGCCAGAAACATCCGCAACTTATCCACCAGATTGGGGATGTCCCGCAGTTCGCATTCCCGCACCACCAGGAACCGCCAGCCCATGTCCAGCAGGGCTTCCTGTTTCGCGCAGTCGCGGCGGCGGTTGCCCTGCGCGTCCCAGCCATCCCGCGCTATTTTTCCCCGTT
>NZ_JBTEKS010000434.1:0-3479 GCF_054333355.1 Methylomagnum sp.
ACTACGGCGACGACTACCTCGGCGACGGCTTCGGCTGGGATGACGAGGCGGGCAATCCAAGCGCGGCCTTCGGGTGTTCGCAAGGATTCTTCTGTGACTACGCTGGAAACGACCGCGACGGCCACTGGGCGCTGGACATCCTGGGCTTCACGTCCGTGGAGGTTCAAACCTGGAGCCAAGTCCAGACTGAATTCCCGCTGATTCCGCCACCCCTGCCCGTCCCGGAGCCGGGCACCCTGGCCCTGTTCGGCCTGGGTCTGGCTGGCCTGTGCCGGAAACGCGCCGCCTGAACTTTCCAACCCTTGCCCGCGAACCGACCCCAACCCAGCGGAATGGCCGGTTCGGGGGTTTTCGTTTTATGCAGCCCCACCCAACCCATGCAAACCGCCGCCACCTCCGCCCCACGCCGCGCCGAGTCCATGCCCGCCACCGGGACCATCGCCCGCATCGAGTACACCCAGACCCGCTCCGTCCCCGTGGACCGGGGGTTCCTCCGCCGCCAGAGGCTCATCGCTGGCCTGGAGCCCGGCCCTTACGTGGACGCCTACAAGGTGTTGCGCACCCGCGTGCTGCAACGGATGCGGGAAAATGGCTGGACCACCCTCGGCGTCACCAGCCCCAATGCCGGGGCGGGCAAATCCTTGGTGGCCGCCAACTTGGCCCTGAGTCTGGCCCTGGAAGTGACCCAGACGGTGCTGCTGGTGGACGCCAACCTGCGCCAGCCCAGCCTGCACCATTACTTTGGCATCGACCCCGCCCATGGCTTGGGCGACCACCTGCTGGACGGCGTGGCGGTGGAAAGAATCCTGGTCCACCCGCAGGGCATCGACCGCTTCGTGCTGCTGCCGGGCAACCGATCCCTGCCGGGGTCCGCCGAATTGTTGTCGTCGCCCGGCACCGCCAAACTGGTGGAAGAACTCAAGCACCGCTACCCGGATCGCCTAGTGATCTTCGACCTGCCCCACTGGCACACCGCCGACGCGCTGGCCCTCGCGCCCCGGCTCGACGCTTTGCTGATGGTGACGGGCGCGGGCCGCACCGGCCAGGAAGCGCTCGCTCAAACGCTGGCGCAGATTCCGGGGATTCCCATCATCGGCACCGTGCTGAACGACGCGGAAACGGCCGGGGATTAAGCGGGTGGGAGCGGGCTTCAGCCCGCGCCAACCAAACTTTCACGCGGGGCTTTTAACCTCCCCGTCACTAACCCATCCCCATCCCCAGCCCCCGCACCGCCACCACCGCCAAAGCCAGCATTGCCCCGCCGCGCAATGGCAACGACGGCCCATCCAGCCGCCGCAGCACATATTCCACGCCATACAACACCACCGCCGCCCGCACCGCCAACCGGGCGTAGTTCACCCCGGAAAACACCGGCAGACTGGCCGCCGCCACCAGCACGAACAGCACCAGAAAATCCGAGGGCGTCACGCTGAAATAGCGCCGCGACAACCGCATGCCCAGCCCCACCACCACCGCCAACGCCACCACCAAGTAATGGCAAAAGTCTTCCAGCGCGGGCCGGGCCGGGCCACCGATGCCGATCAGGTAGACCGCCAGAATCACACAGGAATACAAGGCCGGTCGTTCCGCCGCCGCCAGCCGCCGCCACCGCGTCAACCACGCCGCCATCCAAACCACCAACACCGCCGCCGAGTATCCCCCGACATCCGTGCCCACCTCTGGGCTGGCGACCGTCCCCGCCAGCAGCAAGGCCACCACCGAGAACACCACGCTGTGAAATATGGCCCGTTCCAGCCAGGGCTTGCCCGTCAGGTTCTCAAGGGCCAGCGTCAGCGGTGATTTCCCGCCCAGAGCCAAGCGTCGAAGCCGCCACTGCAAGCCTTGTGAGATGGGGAAAAACGCCGCGATCAGCACGAACAGCGCGACATAAACCCCCAGAATCATGGCGTCCGATTCATAGCGTAGAAAGCAGGCCAGCAATATGAACAGCGCCTGCAAGGCATAAATCACCAGGACCGACTCGTAATGGTCGAAGCCCAGGGATAACAGCTTATGATGAAAATGGTTACGGTCGGGCTTAAAGGGAGACCCCCCCCGCGCCATGCGGTGGCCCATCACCAGCAAGGTATCCACCACCGGCAATCCCAGTATCAGCAAGGGCAGCGTGCCGCCGATGGCGGTATTCACCTCCTGTGTCACCAATACCGCGAAAACCCCCGCCGAAAACCCCAGGAATTGACTGCCGGTATCCCCCATGAAAACCACCGCCGGATGGGTGTTATACCGGAGAAATCCCAATATCGCGCCCATCGTCGCCACCGCCACCGCGACAATCGCCTCGCCGCCCGCCAATTCCGCCAAATAGGCAATCGCCGCCAGGCTCAGCACGCTCAGTCCCGCCGCCAACCCGTCCAAGCCATCGGAAAGATTCATCGCGTTAGTGGTGCCGAGCAGAAAGAATCCCGTCAGCGGATAAGCGATCCAATCCGGCAAATAATCTGCGCCGAATAACTCCACTCGCCGGATGACCACGTCGCCGAAATAAACCACGATGAATACCGCCAGGAATTGGCCCAAGAATTTCAGCCGATAATCCAAATCGAGCCGATCATCCATGATGCCGAAGATACTCAGCAGCCCTATTCCCAACAGGATCATGCGTAGGCCCGGATCAATATCCAACCATAACAGAACCGTCACCACCGTGCCGAACACCATGCCGATGCCGCCCACCCTGGGTATCGCCGAGGTATGCACCTTGCGCTCATTGGGCAGGTCAACAAACCGCCATAGCACCGCCAGTTTCATCAACAGCGGCACCGTCACCATGGCGATGAACAGGGCGGTTAAAAACAGAATAAATAGCTGCATGGATTACTCACGCCTAATCGGCGATAAACCTTTTCAACGCGGGTTCGACCTGATGGAGAAACTCCACCAGCCGCCGCTCGGCGGTGTCGATTTTCTCGCGCTCAGGCACATAGGTGGTCAGCCGGATCAAGGCACCGTCGCTGCGGTTCATGGTGATGGCGTCCCATAACAAATACCATTTCGCCATATATTCATTGGTGATATCCCGGCCCCGCTGCCGGAACCAGTAATACACCAATTGCCGGTCGGAGCCTTTCTGAATAATGACCCGGTTCACCTTGAAAGCGCCACCGGCTTGCTCAAATCCTGCCGGGATAATCGTCTCCAGGCTTTGAATTTCCCAGCCGCCACCGGGCATACAGGTACGCGGCGAGTGGATGGATTCGCCCTTGCGCTGGGAGTTGTAATAAGCGGAATAAAAATTCACCGGCAGCGCATCTGTGGAGCGGGCGTAATCCGCTATGACATAATCATCGAATTTGAGTACATCAATATACTTTTGCTCAATGGTGCCGCGCCGCCCTTGCCAATCACCCAAGCGCATGGGGAAATCCAAATAATCTTGGCGGGGCGGCACGACTTCCTGGCGTTGCTCGATGGGCAACGAAACACCCAGCCCCGCCACTAACACCAACCCCACGGCCCAG
>NZ_JBTEKS010000435.1:0-3475 GCF_054333355.1 Methylomagnum sp.
CCCGGCCCGCGGTAGCTCGGGCCTCCGGGCTCCGGTCCTCCGCCCTCCGAGGGGGTGCGGGGGAGCCTTCCCCCGCCCCGCGCAGCGGCGGATTTTTGGCGGGGTTTGCGGGTATCATGGCGACGCCGGGCGGCGACGCCCGGTCAGGCGGTCTGGATAGGTCGTGCGGGGCGGCGCGTGGAACAACCACCGAGACAACACACGCTGCGCCTACCGCAACAGGAATCAACCCGACAACCGCAACAACAACCTGGGGTTTCGTGTGGTGTTGATTTCGGCCCATGTTCTTCCCGCCCTTCTTCTGGTCCAGCCGGGCGGCGGGACGGCGTGCGCCGGGGCGACCCGGCGGCGCTCCGGCAATGTGGGCCGATCACGGTCGTTGTGATTGGCCCGCCGAGGCGAAGGAAGAAGAACAGCGCCAGACAGGTCTGGTCCGAGCGCGGGCCGCGAGGCAGGGCGATACCGGGGCGTCGCCAGCGCCGGGCGCATACCGAAGCCTGGGCGCGGTCTGGCCTCCGGCCCGCCGCGCCCGCCCCGACCCTCATTCAAGCGGGAGCCTTCCGGCCCGCCTCGTCCAGCGCCTTCCGGGTCTGCCGTATCCATCCCCCCAACAGCTTCCCCAGGCCCGCCACCATGCGGCTGACGTGTTCGTACTGGCCGCTGCTCAGCCAGTCCCAGTGCCGGGCCAGGCGCAGGTATAGCCGCAGCTTGTCGAGGTGGGCGTCGGCCGCTTCCAAATGGGACAGCCGCCCCGCGCCGTGGCGGGCGTTGGCGTCGAACAGGGCTTCCTGGAAATCCAGGGCCGCGCCGGTCAGGCGTTGCGTGACCACGAAGCGCTGCGACTTGGGGAAGCGCTCGCACTGGGGCAGCAGCCACGTCAGGAGGTCATAGGTTTGAACGAGGATCGCGAGGTCTTTGGCATCGGCCATGGAAGCGCACCGCTGGGGGAATGGGAAGCCGTCACCGCCTTCGGTAATCTGTGGCTGGCCTACCGGAAGGCGGCGCGGGGCAAGCGCCGCACCCGGACCGCCGCCTCTTTCGAATACCAAGTGGCCGACCGGTTGGTCACCCTGCGGGAGGAACTGCTCGGCAAGACCTACCGTCCCGGCGCCTATTGCCACTTCATCATCCACGAGCCCAAGCGGCGGAAAATCAGCGCCGCACCGTTCCGCGACCGGGTGGTCCACCACGCGCTCTGCAACATCATCGAACCCCGCTTCGAGGCCCGCTTCACCCATCACAGCTACGCCAACCGGGTGGGCAAGGGCACCCACCGGGCGCTGGATTGCCTGCAACGGTGGGCGGGACGCTACCGTTACGTGCTGCGGGCCGACGTGGTGCAGCATTTCCCGTCCCTGGACCACGCCATCCTGCGGGCCAAGATCGCCCGCGTCATCCACGATCCCGACGTGCTGTGGCTGGTGGACGCCATCCTCGCCAGCGGCGCGGGCGTGCTGGCGGACCAATACAGCCAAGTCTATTTCCCCGGCGACGACCTCCTGGCTGCCTGTCGGCCACGGGGTCTGCCCATCGGCAACCTCACCTCGCAGTTCTGGTCGAACGCCTACCTGAACGACTTCGACGGGTTCGTGGCGCGGGAATTGGGCTGTCCGGCCTATCTGCGCTATGTGGACGATTTCGCCCTGTTCGGCGACTGCAAGGCCACCCTGTGGGCCTGGAAAGCCGCCATCGTCGCCCGGCTGGCGCGGGAACGGCTGACGATCCACGAGGCCGAGGCCCAGGTGTTGCCCACCCGCTGCGGAATCCCCTGGCTGGGCTTCGTGGTCCACCCGACCCACCGCCTGTTGAAGGGCCGCAACGCCGTCAAGTTCACCCGGAAATTCGAGCGGCTGCTGGACCTCTACGGCGCGGGCCGGATCAGCTACGCGGAATTGGACGCCAGCGTGCAGGGCTGGATCAACCACGTCCGCTATGCCGACACCTGGGGGCTGCGGGAGCACCTGTTCGACACCCACCCCATCCCCTTGCCGCCCCTCCGCCCGCCCGCCGCGTGAAAAAAATCGCCGCTGCGCGGGCGGGGGAAGGCTCCCCCGCACCCCCTCGGAGGGCGGAGGGCCGGAGCCCGGAGGCCCGAGCTACCGGGGCCGGAGAAAGCGAACAGGGGCCGAAATCAACACCACACGAAACCCCAGGTCGTCGTAGCGGGCCACGGGCCGATCCCAGTAGCGGCAGGCGCAGCGTGAGTCGACCCGGTGGACGTCCCACGCGCCGCCCCGCACGACCCGGAGCACATTATCACCCGCCGTTTGATCCTCCCGGCATGCATCTTGAAAATCGTAGGGATAGCCGAAGGTGGGTTTATCCCAGTCTTCACCCCACAAATTCCGAGTCCACTCCCAGACGTTTCCCGCCATGTCGGACAGGCTATAGTCGTTGGCCGGGAAGCATCCGACCGCCGAAGCGTCGCCGATCCCGGTCTCGTCGGTGTTGGCCCGCTCCGGGTCGGGTTCATCGCCCCAGGGGAAGACCTTCCCCACCAAGCCGCCCCGCGCCGCCTTCTCCCATTCCAATTCGCTGGGCAGGGCCACCCGCCAGCCTGCGCGGACCAGGCAGGCGACCTCCGTGCCCGCCAGTTCCGGGGCGGTGTTGAGCTTTTCGTTCAACCAATCCGCATAGGCCAGCGCCTCATGCCAACTCACCCAGCGCACCGGGCGGGTGTCCGGGTCGCGCAGGGCGTCGGCGTCGCCGGGTCCCCGCCCGGTGGCGTCCACATAGGCCCGGAATTGCGCCACGGTCACGGGATAACGGGCGATGAGGAATTCCGGCGTCGGGGTCGGCGTATCGTTGAGTTCATTCTCCGGCACATTTCGACCGACGATCCCGGCCACCCGCGCCGCGTCCGCCCGACGGGTGCCGATGCAAAACGCCGGGTCAGCCGGAATCCGCACAAACCCCAGGTTTTCATCCGCTGGCAAACAAAACCGCTCCGGCCCATGGAAACGCGGGTCGCCCAACCGGGCCAAAACGTCCCCCGACTCAGCACGCTGCGTAGCGGGCAGACCGCCCGACTCAGGATGGACATCCAAGCCCGCCGCCAGCCAGCTCCGCACCCGCTGGACGATGGCCTCGTATGACTTCTCAACCACTTTGAGGTCGATTTCCAAAAGCTGCTGGGCGGCCAAGCGGGCACAGTTCCAGTCGGCGGGTTCGATACGTCGTTTGGCGGAGACCTCCCCGACGCTTCGATACTCGACCAAGCCATCCGCCGCATGAGTGCCCAGATCGGGCTTGGCGAGTCGAGCCGCCAGCACCAGGGCTTCCCGCCAATGGTCCGGGGCGCTCCGGGCCAGCGTGCGACAGGTGGCGGCAAACTCCACCTTGGATGCCAGATGGCAGGCGGCGAGGAATTCCTGAAACGTGCGATGGGGAAAGGTGAATTGTCGCTCGCGGCTTTTTTCGCCCTGGCCGATCAACAACCCGGCCCGATGGTCGATGTAGTCGATGGCCCGCCGCG
>NZ_JBTEKS010000436.1:0-3451 GCF_054333355.1 Methylomagnum sp.
GCCCACCGCCCGCGACCCGGAACCGGCCAAGGCCTTCAAGCGGCAGCCCGACCGCTCCCGGTGGATGTACGACCTGCCTTGCAGGTATCTGTTTTGTTTCTCTGTGCCATCAATAACTTAGAAGTTTTGTCAGGCAATCAGTGCGAAATAGATAGCTAGCGTAGCCCAGGTAGAGCTTTGCGGAATCCGGGGCGATAATAGCACGAACCATCCCGAATTCCGCCGCGCTGCATCCAGACTACTTATTCAATACCACACAGGAATATCCCATGCGAGCCATTACCTACACCGAAGCCCGAAACAGCCTAGGATCATAGGATGCGCTGAGGTACGAAGCGCATCTTTCGCGAAACTCGATTGATGCGCCTCCTACGTCGGCACATCCTACTTGCTAAAGACCTTTTTGAAGTTGAAATTTCAGATGTTTTATAAAGTTTCACTTGTTGATTAAAGCAGCATACTTACTAATCAAGAAAGAGAAAACCAATGCCAAAACTTATAATTGTGACTAGCCTGCTATTCGTCAATATATTGATGAACGGTTGCACGTCCGAACAAATCTATGCGATGGGCCGGAATATGCAGCGTTCCGAATGTATGAAAAATCTAGATACCCAAGAGCAAAACCGCTGTTTTAAGAACGCGGAAACCTCCTACGATACCTATCAACGGGAAGTCGAAAGTGCGGGCAAATAATAAGCGCTCAGCGTGGCGGGAATTCAGTTAGGCCACACCGGGTGACTTGCTTTCCGCTGAAATGATTAAAAAGGTGCATGAAAAAGCGAATTTTATTTCTCGCCATCTTGGCGATCATCAGTTTTATTATAAGCGTTACCCTATTCTGGACGGTCGAACACCAATACAACCATAAAATAAGAAACCTGCTCGATGTCATCTGGTGGTGGTTCGTGACTTCCGCGACGGTGGGTTACGGGGATGTTGTGCCCGTGACCTTGGCGGGAAGAGTGGTCGCCGTTTTTACCATTGTCACAGGGTTTATTATCTATACCTACATGGTGGGGATAATTGTCGATTCCGCCCATGAATTCATGGAAGGGCGGGATTGTGGGAAGAACCCCCTCAAATTGAAGGACCATATTGTTATTTGCGAATACACCTCAATGGCCGATGAACTGTTGCAATCGCTGCCGACGATACCCGAGTTTTCCCATTTAAATGTCGCCATCGTGACGGACTTGGTGACGCATCGACCCTATTCGGAATATGAGTTTGTATTCGGCGTCCCCATCAATCCGCTCAACTTAAAGAAGGCGAGCGTCGAGTCCGCCCGGTATGTTTTCGTGTTCGCAAACATGCGCTTCACGGACCCCGACGTGAAAACCTTGCACATCGCCCTGCGCGTGTTGGATTTGAATCCAAAAGCCAGCATTTTCGTGGAGATCGTCAATGTGCAGGACGAGTTGATTCGCTATATCCCGGACAATATTATCGTCATGCCTAGCCGTGAACTAATGAAAACCATATTGATGGAAAGAAAAATCGGCGCGGCGTATTGGCTGAAAATTACTAACCAAACCCCCTTGGCATGATTTCCCGGAAGGGGCGGGGAAACACGGGGCGCATTTCTAGCGAAACTCGATTAATCTGCTTTCCGCGCCGGATACCCACGGCACCGCTACCCGTGAAATAAGCCATGCCCACCTTCCTTGCTGCCGACATTTAAACCCAATTAACCAGCACCAGCGGCGCCTCAATCCGCTCGTAATGGCGAATATTGTTGGTCACCAGCACCACCCCGGCGGACAGCGCGTGGGCGGCGATCATCATGTCCATTTCGCCGATGGGTTGGCCGGTCGAAATCAGTTGGTGGCGGATGTCCGCGTAGCTATCGGCGGCCCCCGCGTCCCAGGGCAAAACCCGCGTGATTTCAAGAAACTGGCGCACGCCAAGATGCAGCCAATGCCCGGCGGGCAGGCGCTTCAATCCATACATCAACTCAGCCCGCGTGACCGCCGAAACGCACACCAGCGCGGGCGGCATGGCGGCCAGTTTATGTTCGATGCCGGGCGGTCGCCGTTTGATGATATAGCTGGCGATGTCCGTATCCAGCATGTGCGGCAGGCTCATGGTTCTTCATCCCCGAACACATCGCGTTCCCGTGGCAAGGTATTCATAGGACGTTCGGCCATGAAATCCTCGGGCACCTCCTTGGAACGCAATAACTCGAAGAAATCCCCCCAAGTTTTCGCGCCGGGCCGGGCCGAAATCCGCAGGTCGCCGGTGGCCTCATCCCGCGTGATGTAGACCTCGTTTCCGTCAAAACGGAATTCGGCGGGTAGCCTGACGGCTTGACTGGCACCGTTCTTAAACAGTTTGGCGACTCGTGTTTCGGACATGGCGAAGTTCTCCTTAAAGTAAAGTAGGGTATATACGGAGTATATGCGCCATGCGGAAGCTTGGAAACCCGCCAAGCAGGCTTGCCAAACCGGATTCCCAACCTGGAAGATGGGCGTCAGAATCCACCCGCGAAACCGCCCCATGCCCACCTTCCTCTCCACCGACATCCTGTTCTTCCTGCTCCTCCTCGGACTGGCCGGGCTGATCGTCCACGCCGCCCGCCGCGAACACCTCCGCCGACCCTGGCGCAAGGTGGCGCGGAACCGCAGCGCCATGGTGTCGCTGGTCATCCTGCTGGTTTATCTCGCCATCGCGGTGCTGGATTCGATCCGCTTCCACCCAACTCAAAACCCTGGCCAAAACGGCGAGGCCCGCTACCAAAGCGAGCCGGTCACGCTGCTGGATATGTGGCTACAGCCCATCAAGTCACGGGTGGAGAAAACCTATTCCGCGCCGCTGGCCTCCCACGCCTACGCCAAGGAAATGACCCGCCAGCCCGATGGCGCCGAGCGATGGGCCTATCCCCGGCTGAAATACGGCGGCGCCCACCTGGACGACCCGGCGCGGGAACAGCCCGGCGACCTGCTTCGCACTGGTGCTAAGGGTTTGGGCGAGGGGTTAATCCTCTGGCTGGGGCTGGCGGCGGCGTGGCTGGCGTGGTTCCGCTGGCGGGGCGGGGCCGATTTGACGGCGGTCGTGCGCGGTCAAACGGAAATCCCGTGGCGGGCCATCGGCTTGACCCTGCTATTCATCACCCTGAGCGGCGGAACGCTGGCCGAACTGGGGCTGAAATACCACATTCTGGGCACCGACAAAGTGGGCGAGGATGTGTTCTACCAGAGCCTCAAGAGCGTCCGCACCGGCCTCCTCATCGGCACGCTGACCACCTTCGCCACGCTGCCGCTGGCCTTGGGCTTCGGCATCCTGGCGGGGTATTTCCGGGGCTGGGTGGACGATGTCATCCAGTATCTCTACACCACGCTCAACTCCGTGCCCGGCGTGCTGCTCATCGCCGCCGCCATGCTGGTGATGCAGGGCTACATGGCCCGCCACGAGGACGAATTCGCCAGCCTCGCATTGCGGGCGGATTTCC
>NZ_JBTEKS010000437.1:0-3431 GCF_054333355.1 Methylomagnum sp.
TTTATCGGGTGATGTTCCTGACCGGGTGTACAAGGTGATGCAGTTAGATTTTTTTTGGTCTGCGCTCATATCGCCCCTTCCTGTTTCGGCGGTGAAATTTGAGCCTTGGCTTCCTTAAATTCCCAACGGCCCCGTCCAAACCCATGCCGGGTGGCCCCGCCAATCGGCACAAAACCTAACGTCGCCAGTTTCTGTGCCGCCTTGAAGAGTTCATCCATCTCTATCAATTTGGCTTCGCTGGGCGCTTCCAAGACGACTCGGGTCTGGAAGCTCGCGCTCATCACCGCCAACCGGTTGTATAAGGCAACGCCGCAAGTACCGGCGGAGAACTCGTCCTCCGCATGGCTTTGCAACAAGGCCATGCGCCACCCTTCCTTAGGTTCAGGAAAAGCATCGCGAATCAGCAAGGCGCTGGATTTGGCCTCGGTCTGTTTACGATCTTCGTTTGGTTCTTTCACATAACCAAACAGGGTCTCGAACTCAGTATCAGTCCTGCCTTGTCGATTCAGCCACCACGCTAAACGATGCCGCAACGGTCCGCGTAGCGAGGAGCCAGGAATGTAGGGCAATGGTGGTTTTGCGCCAGTCGCGGTTACGAATCGGTCTGGTTTCCAAAGACGCGCATGATTTTCCAAACCATCCGGCCAAATCACTTGGCCTTCGGGATAGGGTGGGGTGGCGTCATAACCCGCGTGGGAGCCGATGGAGAGGGCACCCAATCCGTCGTAACCCTCCGGATCGGGATCGCCGAAGCTCAAGGTCAGGTCATAGGTGCGCCAACGCCAAGTCCCGTCAGGCCGGATGGTTTGCTGCCCAATGAAGTTCGCCAACGGTTCCGCCCGCCCGGCCGCCAGTTCAGCCGCATAGGCAAAAGGCGAGGCGGTGAAGGCATTCGGCCAAACATCAGTCTCGCTCAACGTCAGCACGCGGGGATGATCCAGCTTGAACCACCCCAGCCCCCGCGCTACTCCGCGTCCGAACCAGGCGTACCCATTGGCCCAGGCTTGCAATACATGAGCGGTAATGGCGGTGGCACGGCCTCCTTCTCCCTCGCCCAGCAAGCTTGCATCCAACTCCAGCAGAAACGGCCAGCGGGTGCCTGGCGGCAAAGTTTCCAGATCGAACAACGCGCCCTCGTCCGCCGCCGCTGTCTTGGGGTCGATCCGCACGCATTGGCGCAATTCGGCCTCGCCGAGAGAATCCAGTTCGGGATGAGTGGTATAAGTGCGCCAAGCGGAAGGCTGGCGTGTCATGACGCCGCCGAGCCTATGGGGAATGCCCCTGAACAGCTTGCGAGCCATGCTCAACAACGCGCCAGCTTGGCCCTCGCCACGCAGGGTATAGCGGCCCTTGCCGTCACGACACAGTGCCTCGTCCACCCAGCCTTCCGCCTCCTGCCCGCCGAAGCTGGCCGAGGCTTCTTGGACCAGGGTGCCGAGAAATAGATAGTGCGGCTTCATAACACCTCTCCGGTTGAACCCAAGTGCAAGCGGGCGTAACGCAACAGTTGGCGGTAAAGCTCGTCCGCTGAAATGTCCTTGTATTCCTCGCTTTCAAATGTCTTAAGCAACCATTTGGCCCAAGCTTTTATGGGACTCTTTTCTTCCGCAGTGTTGTAAATGTCGGTTAAATGATGAATCAGGGCGTTCGATCCCCCCTGCGCCACGCCTCGTAATCGCTTCCAGTGCACAAGACGGGGAATATCGGCGGGATGGTCTCTCCAAAGTTGTTCAGCGGCTTCGATTGCTCGCTCGCGTTTGGAAGCCGCGTCCCTCGGTTTGTCGTTCGAGTCCTGCCCATGCAGCACGACTTGCCACCGGATCTCTTGCGGCGGTATTTCTCGGCGGAAATCCAGTAAAAAACCGCCATACCCCTCCCAGCGCCGTTCGCCCAGCCCGGTGCCAAGCCGCGCTTGCAAAGCCTGCCGGAGTTGAGCGATTTGCCCTGGATCGCCGGTGAATCGCCAGCATGAACCCCGCCGAATCGCCAAAGCGGGGATGCGCGGCAGGCCGGTGAGGGCGTTGAAACCATGCACTTCCACGGTATCAGCCACGGCTTTGTCCACTTTCACGCCGCTGAAATCGCCTGCCAAGCCGCATAGCTCCGCCAGCGCGGCGACATCCAGGTTTTCCCGGAACGCCAGGGTTCTGTCACGGGTGATGAGGTCGGCGGTCAGCATGATTTCCAATTCACCGGATTCAGCACCCGTCTCGGAAACGCTATCCGGTGCGGGGGGAGATTGTTGCCACGCGGCGGCTTCAATCACGACCGGGGCACCGCCACGGCCAAGATTCAGGCAGCGGCCACCACCAATCCAAGGCTTGAGGCATTCGGCGGCCTTTTCGGCGGTCGCTGTGTCGGGGAAGCGGATTTCAACCAGGAACCGGGTGCGCTCCTGGACTTCTTCCTGGGTGAACAGGCCGCCGCGCTGATTGTCTTCGTGGGGCAGGGCGTTGCGCATCCGCAAGGCCATCGGCGACTCGAATAACATCCAACCCTGATCTGGGTCTCCGGGGCTCTTGCGGAACAGGAATTCACGATCACCGGGCCGCTTGGGCTTTTCGGCAGGTTGCCCATCACCAGACTCATTCGCCTCGGCGAATTTGTCGATGGGATTCACCGGCGCTGAGCCCGCGCTACGCGGTTGTGCCCACCAGGGGAATTTCCAGTGGCCGCCGCCTGGCTTGGCCCGCTGGTAGGCCAATGGAACTGGTACCACAGACCATGCCTGCCACCCATCGGGCAATGGGCGGGCAGACTCCGGTACGGGATAGGCGTTGCCCACCCGAATCCGGCGGCTCAGCCAGGTTTGCGCGGCTTCGGTCTGGCCCGCGTCCAGCAACACCTTAACGATACCCCCCAGAACTTGCTGGCCGCGCAGATAGCATTCGCCGGGCAGGATGTTGCCGGGGAAGCCGGTCAGGGGCAGGCAAACGGGGTCTTCGGCGTGGAGCAAAAGGCGCAGACGTGGCACTTCGCCGAGCGGCATGCCTTCGATTTGGCCGGGTTTCGGCATATCGGCTTTCCATTCGGTCACGGTGATGACCCCGTCGCCGCGTCGCCGCCGGGCACCGAGCGCGTCAGCGCGGGTGACTGCTTGAAGCAAGGCGGGTTCCAAGCCCTCGGGGAGCCAAGCGGTGGCAGCGAAGCGGGTGCCAGCGGCGACGAATTGCCGGGTGCGAAGCGTGTCTTCTTCGGGGGCGCGGTTATTTTCCCGAAACGATGTCGAGGACCAGCAAAGCTCCCGGGGATTGCTGACGGCATAAAACGAAGTCAGGCTTAATTGGCCGGTAGCCTCCCGACTGGCACCGAACAGGGCCGCCCTGAGCGCCGTATCTTGCAGCGCGTCTTTCCAGACGCCCCGCACATGGCTGGCCCGCAACACCGGGACTCCATTACGGTCACGGGCCAGCAGCGCGTCGATATCACCC
>NZ_JBTEKS010000438.1:0-3430 GCF_054333355.1 Methylomagnum sp.
CGGTGCATCAAGTCGAGCCAGAAAAGCCTCCCAATCTTGGGAAGAAAACGTCACGGTTTCGTTTTCTGCGATGATTTGCCTAGCTCGATCCCGGCCAGTCGATACTAAGAAATTGGATAACGACATACCAGAATAAGCCGCCGCCCTTAATAACAGGTTTTTCAAATCGCCGCTGATTTATAGATCAATATGTTCGTCGTGTGTTAGGTGAGTGGTAGCCATGCTTGGAATCTCCGTTATCAATAGGTTAATCGCGATTTGTGGTTTTCCGAAAGCGCGGGATTAGCCGCTCCGCATCCGACGAAGCCGGATTCAATAAGCCTTTGGCGGGGTTTAGTCTTATAATCGGTGTGCCATGCTCTGACTCTTGCATTTGGTGGTTATGGTCAGCAATGGCGACTGATGATGCCTGTTCAGAAGAGAATTCAGTATTTTCTTCGGAATTATCCACAACCACGATTATTTGATGCTTTCCAGGTTTGACACCTTCTGGCAACTGGATAAACAGGCGGCGGTCTTCTGGGACTTCGTAGTCGATTTTTAAGGATAACATTCTGGTTTCTCCTAAAACTTTTTCGATTTAGCCTGAAGGGACGTAGGTCGGGCATGTATTCATGTCCGAAAAAACCTATCGGCGAGGCAAGCGTCGGGCATGGTAATACATGCCCGACCTACGTGACTTATAGCTTCGGACGAACTCTAATATGGACGCTTTTCCTCTCTATGAATGCCTTCCATCGCTCCATAAGGTTATAATCAAAAATCTCTGCCTTTCCACTACTGCATTTAAGCAATGTAACCAATTCGTCGACATCCAGTAAATGAAAAAAATCATTAGTTTCTTTTGTTGCCGCGATAAGTCGCTCCTGAATGTCTGTCCAGTCTCCATCAAACATAAGCTCCGTAACCAATACCATGCAATGAAATGGCTTAAGTCGATCTACATTTATAGCCGCTCCTGCATCGTCGGCAATCATCTCCCCGCGTTTTAATGCCTTAGAAGCACCTATTAGCTGATCTATAGCTTTTTTTATCTGCTTCTGAACACCTTTAGTCCTTCTGTCTTGACTCCTTTCGTATCCTGATAAAAACACAGATAAATCCTTTGATTCAAAAAGAAAAACACCGAGATCATAAAAAGCTAAGACATCCGTCAATTGACGCCATTTCTTGCCAATTTTTACTTGAGGGCTTTTGTATAAGTTAGGCGAAAAACTAGATATAAGAGAGGCCCAAATTAGCCTTTCAAGCACCTCTCCTTCATCATTATTATCAATAAGAACAGATTGACTGCCCCTTAATCCCACAAAATTTATTTCGATTGTTCGCCAAGTTTCCAGTACAGGAGCTACCTCTAAAACTTCCAAGGTAGTCGCCCCATGGATAGCTTGAGTATCGTCGATAGTAAAATAAAAACAATCCAAAGCATGAGAAGCATTGTCGGTAAATGGTCCAGCATAGAGGGAAGCTATAGGACATATAAAATCAATTAACTTTACCGCATCAAAATTGGAAATATTAGCATTAGTCCATGCATGACAGATATCCATTTCGTTAAACAAAAAAATTGGGAATCGTCGAGATTTAAGAATATTTAAAAGTGCCGCTTGCTCCTCAGTATCACGCTGCACTTGAAAAATATTTGTTGGCAACCCCGGAATATCATAGATTCTGGCAGCAGCAATTAAATAATTGTTCCTTCTACCAAAGGAAAGATTTAAAGGACATCCAGCTATTAAAGCTTTAATGTTTGATGTTGGCGCTTTAATAAGGAGCGCAAAATCATCGGAACCTTTTGCGGGAACATACCAAATGCCCACTCTTTCTGATCTCATTCTTCTGTGAATTCGTCTACTAGGAATATGCATACCCGTTTACCAAAAAGTAAGGCCAAATTTATTTCGAAAACACCCCCATCTGCGTAGCACTCCCCACCTCCGCATCCTCCGCCCCCACCGGCAAAAACCGCACCCGATACCCGAACCGTTCCGCCACTGCCTCCGCCCATTCCCGGAACTCCCGCCGGGTCCACTCGAACCGATGGTCGCGGTGCCGCCGCTTCCCCGCTGGCAGATTTTCGAACCGCACGTTGTACTCCACATTCGGCGTGGTCACGATCACCGTGGGTGGCTTCGCGAACTCGAACACCACCCGCTCAAACGCTGGCAACCGGGGCGGGTCAAGATGCTCGATCACCTCGATGGCGCAAGCCGCGTCGAACCCCGCCAGCCGCGCATCCCGATACGTCAGGGCGCCCTGATGCAAGGCGATACGCTCCCGCAGCTTGGGCGGCAGCCGGTCCAGATTCAGCTTGTCGTGGGCGATTTCCAGCGCCCGGTGCGACACATCGAAACCCTCGACCCGCTCGAAGGCCGCGTCCTTCAACAGCACGCCCAACAGCCGCCCCTCCCCGCACCCCAAATCCACCACCCGCCGCGCCCCGGCCTGCCTGAGCGCCGCCACCACCGCGCCAATCCGCGCCTGATTGAGGCTGATGCGCTCTTCCAATTGCTCTTCATCCCGCCCCCGTGCGGCCTCGCTGGCTTCCGGGTCGAGATCGTCCTCACCCACCAGCCGCGCCAAGGCTTCGCGCAGCAAGGGCCGCTGGTGTTTCAGATAACGGCTGGCGATGGCGTCCTTCTCGGGATGCCCGGCCAGCCAGCCCTCGCCCCGCGCCAGCAGCTTCTCCAACTCGTCCTGGCCCACCCAATAATGCTTGTCGTTGTCCAGTACCGGCAGCAGCACATACAAATGGGCCAGCAAATCCCGCAGCCGACAGGTGGCGGTCAGCGTCACCGCGAAATACGGGCTGTCGCCCCAGTCCGGGAAGCGCTCGTCCAGCGGCAAGCGGCGGGCTTCGACCATGTAGCCCAACGGCTCGAACAAGCGGCGCAGAAAGTCCTCGCCGCCCCGGCTGGGCAGCACGGGAAGCTCGGCTTCCAAGGGAATGGGCGTTTGCGCCAAGTCGGGCCGTTCGCGGCTGTCGCCGTTCAGGGCGGAGCGGTAAATCTGCGCGATGGCGACGCTGAAAAAAGACGAGGCCACATAGGGCCGTTCATTAACGTACTGGGCCAGCATCCCGCCCTCGCCGACGGGGCCGTTCCAGCCCCGCACCAACCCCACCGGGTCCAGGTCCAGCAGCAGCGAGGCGGTGCAGCGGTCGTCTCGCGCTTCCGGGTAGAAGACGTGGGCCTGACCGAAATTGAGGGAGAAGCTTTGGCAGCGGGCCGGGTTCTTGCCCAGCAAATAGCCCAGATCGGTGGCGGGCTGGTGGATGGTGGTGAGGTTCAGCAACATGACGGGGTACTCTTAAGGCAGATTACGGCAAGCCTTGCAGAGCGGGGGAGACATGTCAACGGAACTCACCTGGGAGGCCGGGTTCAGTCGGAGTCCGAACTTTAGTTTGGACGTAATTCAGCAATCAGCGCCC
>NZ_JBTEKS010000439.1:0-3426 GCF_054333355.1 Methylomagnum sp.
CCAAAACGGCCGCGGCGTTGCTCGATGTGCAGACAATGCCGCCGTGTTTGCCGCAGAACGCTTTCAAGCTGGCGGCGGAGTTGATGTAGGTGACGGGCGTGACGGCCTGGTCCGGGTCGATGACTTGCGACAACTCCCGCCAGCCACGCTCCACGGCGGGCAGGCTCGCCATGTCGGCCATGGAGCAACCCGCCGCGAGGTCGGGCAGGATGGCGATTTGTTCCGGGCGGGACAGGATGTCGGCCACTTCCGCCATGAAATGCACGCCGCAGAACACGATGTACTCGGCGTTCGATTGGGCGGCGTTGCGGGACAGCTTCAGCGAATCACCGGAGAAGTCGGCGTGGCGGAAGACTTCATCGCGCTGGTAATGATGGCCCAGGATGACGCAGCGGTCGCCGAGTTCGCGCTTCGCGGCCACGATGCGTTCTTCGCATTCGGCGTCTTCCAACAGGGCGAAATTTTCTAGGGCGAGAGCGGATGCGGACATAAGCTAAAGTCAGGGTTGGCGGGGGAGGGCGGCGATATTAGCACAGCGCCATAGTCGGGAATAGCGAGGGCGAGCGCCATAAAAAAACGGATAACATTCCTTGGAGGGGTGTTATCCGTCGTGATTAATTCGTTTAAAGAAATTGCTTTTTAAAACATTCGGCGGCTGAAATTATTGAGTCCCCTGGTTCTAACCGTCTTTTCGTCCATGACTTCCAATTGAGCGCGGCGGCGGTCCCGTAATCGCTGATCCCTGTATTTTAGTATCGTGGCCGCGTCTTCGTTTTTACGGCGATCATTGTTCGGGTCGCGGACTTGATAGAGCCGCACCGCCACCCGCCGTCCTTTGAAGTGTCTGAGATTCAGCCGGTTAATCATTTTTTCGGCGATATTGTCCGGTTCCAGGGTGACCAGGCCATGGAATTCGGCTTCCTTGGTGGTCTTGTCGATGATGGTCAGGATATCCGTCGCGACAATTCTGATTTTCCCCCTCAGGCGAAACCGCCAAAACCAGGGCAAATTATCGTGTATGAACATCTGCAATTCCCTAGTGCTGGAACTGGCCGGAATTTTTCTTATAAATAAGGTCACGGTCGTCATGTATCTACCCCTAATGATTCCAATAAAACAAACCGCTTAAGTTGGGTAATCAGGACTTATGTATGCAGGCGGTGCCGTTGCCCCCGCCGTTCGCCCTTAGGCATCGAAGAGTGAACAGCGAGGACAACTCCCCGTTCATGCTTCGATACCTCAGCAGACCGGGGAGGTGGTAATAACGAATCAAGTCCTAACGGCCCTCAAAAAGCTTTAAATACTCCCCATAGCCTTGTTTTTCCAAATCCTCCTTGGGAATAAATCGCAAGGAGGCCGAATTCATGCAATAGCGTTTGCCGGTGGGCGCGGGACCGTCATCGAAAACATGGCCCAGATGGGAATCGCCATGTTTGCTGCGCACTTCCGTCCTGGCTCTGAATAAGGAGCGGTCTTCCCGATAATCCACATTACCTGGCTCGATGGGCTGGGTAAAGCTCGGCCAGCCTGTGCCGGAATCGAATTTGTTGGTCGAGCTGAATAAAGGCTCGCCGGACACTATGTCCACATAAATACCCGCCCGATGATTATCCCAATAGGGATTATGGAAGGGGCGCTCAGTGCCCTCGGCCTGCGTCACCCGGAATTGCTCGTCGGTGAGGCACTGGCGGAGTTCCTCCGGGTTGGGTTTCTTGAATTGCTCGGCATCCCAAGACATGGCGGTTTCTCCAGTTTCTTTCAATCCACTCCCGACTAAATCAGCCGGGAGAAACAACATCAGCAGCCTTGTTATCGAACCTCAAGTGCCATTCCGGTCTTGATGCTGACGCAGGCAGGACTCGGAAGCGAAGCGCCTAGAGATTGTGGGCAACGTCCCTGTCTTTGTTCGAGACCGATGGTCACGGAAATCGTTCGGGCCACTACGGAAAATGCCATGCTCAGACAAGGATTGTCCAGCGGATTGGCCCGGGGGGGATCATAATGCAGCGCCGGAAGGCGAGCGGTGGCTTTGGATGCTTCGGTTATAATCCCGAATTGGCTGGACGCCAAGGTTTTTCGCATCAATAATCGGCTCCGCCGCTTTTGTTTAACCCACCCACGTTAGTCCGCATGTCAGACAATCAAATTTTCCGAGTCGCCTTCATAAGTCAAAATCAGGTTTATGAAATCTATGCCAAAAAAGTATTTCAAGGCGAAATGATAGGATTCGTGGTCATTGAAGATATTGTTTTTGGGGAAACCACTTCCTTGCTCGTTGACCCTTCCGAGGAAAAGCTCAAGGCGGAATTTTCCAATGTCCGAAGGTCTTATATCCCGCTCCATGAAATCGTCCGCATCGACCAAGTGGAGCGCCGGGGCACGGCCAAGATCATTCCCTTGGATAAGGACGGGAGTCCTTCCGCTAAGGTCACCAAGCTGCGGCCCTAATATGTTTGTGGTTTCGATGAAGGACCGGCTCGGTTTTTGAAGCCGAGTCGGTCTACATTCCAGCATCCAAATCCTCGACCTTTAGGAATATCCTGCTGTCGCGATTCTGGTTTGAATAACCGCCGCCGATTAAACCGTTTTGGTCCCGCGAGGTGGTTTCTGCTGCCCCGCCCACTTCGATCCATTCACCGAGTTCGACTTGCAAACGGGTGTGGGCGCTCTGGGTATTGATGACGCCGCCGGGATCGGACTCGAGGCGGTCTGACCACGGTGCGATGTCGAGCAGAACCCGGCCACCCGCCAAGCGGGGCGTCACCGCGAAGCCCGTGGTGGCGGCTCGGTAGTCGGCCCCATAGCCGTAAGGGGAAGGCACGGGAATCTGTGTGCCCATCTGGATGACGGCGGACGAGCCGTCGAGAGTCTGAACCCGTTGGGCGCTGTCGGTGATGCTTTGCCGTTCCGCCTGGTGAATGCGGGCGTGAATATCGGCGGCGGAGTCGCCCGGTTGATCCAAGTTGATGCGGCCACGGATTTGAGCGCCTGCGCCGGAGGATTCGCCGCTGATTTGGCTGCCTTGGGCCACGGTAATTAGGAGGCGATGGGGGCGGATGTCGATCTGGTCAAGCAAGGCCCGGATTTCGGCGACGGTGGCCGGATTGGCGCGGACGATGAGTTGGTTGTGGTTGGGGACGATGGCGTCGGAGGGACCAAGCAGGGGACGGATCAGTGGGATGAGTTCTTCCGCCGGGCGCTGGCGGAGTTCGATGATGGCAAGTTCGTCGGCTTGGAGTGGCCCTATTCCCAGTAGGACGAGAAACGCCAAGGAAAGCCGACCGGGAATACCCATGGCGGCTCCCCGGGCGCTACCCGGCGACCCGGAGCAGGCTTTCGGACTTGGCGCAGTCGTCCAGGGCCATGCCGTAGAGGTCCAGGTACCGCTGGGCGCTGGATTCCCAGGAGAAATCCTTGCTCATGCCC
>NZ_JBTEKS010000440.1:0-3423 GCF_054333355.1 Methylomagnum sp.
AACATCTGGCGCTTCATCACCCTGCTGCTGGCGGCGCTCGCCATGACCATGGAATCCGCCCACGTCTTGGAATTGCCGCAGAAGATGCAGTACGACGAGTCGCTCTACACGACGGTCAACGGCACCTTGTACCGCTATTTCGCGATTGTCGGCGGTGCTTATCAACTCGGCTCGATTCTCGCGGCCACCGTGCTGGCGTTCCTGCTGCGGGGGCGCGGGCGGGCGTTCACTTGGGCGGTGGGCGGCGCGGCATGTTTATGGCTGGCGTTCGGGGTGTGGCTGGGCGTCGTCAACCCGGTCAATCTCGAAATCGCCGGGGTGCTGCAATCATCGCCGGAAGCGGTGCCCGGCGTGTGGCTGACGTTGAGGAAGCAGTGGGAATACGGTCACGCGGCGGGCTTCGCGATCCAACTCATTGGGTTCGTGGCGCTGCTGGTGTCGGTGCTGGCGGAAATACCCAAGACACCGCCGGAGGAACGGCCTAGGTTTCGGGGGTGGGGGCAGGGTTGGGGGTGAGGCCGGAAAAGGCGGGGGAACCCGCTGCTTCCGCAAGCCATCCCCCGTTAAACTCAACCCCGACCAACTTTCATCCAGGAGTTCCCGATGCCCCATCAAACCGAAGTCGAACAAAACTGGTCCGCCCGTGGCTTTAGCTGCGACCTGTGGGTGGACCCGCCCGGCCAATGCTGGGAAGGCTACGTCCACGGCGTCGATGAACTGGTGATGGTGATGGAGGGGCGGGTGGAATTTGAAATCGACGGCGCCGTGCATCGGCCCGAGCCGGGCGCGGAATTGTTCATCCCGGCGGGGGCGGCGCATTCGGTGCGGAACCGGGGCCAGACCACCGCCCGTTGGCTGTATGGCTACCAGCGACGCGGTGGGAGTGGGCTTTAGCCCACGACTTGGCGGGGCTGTCGCGGGCTGAAAGCCCGCTCCCACGATTTCTTGAATAGGACTCACGCAGGATGCTAGCCGCCCCGACAAAGGCCCGTGATCCCGGCTTTAGCCGGTATTGACCGGCTGAAGCCGGGACTACGAGCCAATAAGCCTTATCGGAAATCACCTTATTTCAGCCCCAAGCGCTTCGCCAGCCGGTGTAGATTCCCCCGGTCCACCCCCAATAAACGCGCCGCTTCTGCCCAATTGCCATTGGCCTTGGCGAACGTGGCTTGAACCAACCGCCGCTGAAAATCGTCCGTGGCGGCGGCGAGGGAGGCCGCATCCAGCGAGGCGTCGATTCGTTCCGGCGCCGCCTCCGATGCAACGGGAATATCCAGGTCGGCGGGTTCGACCACCACCGAATCGCCCCGGTTGGCGGAGGCCCGCAGCGCCGCCCGCAGCATGACGTGTTCCAGTTCCCGCACGTTGCCGGGCCAGGCGTAGCCATTCAGCGCCCGAATGGTCGCAGGTGCCAGGGACAGGCGCTTCAAGCCCAGCCGGGCACGGGCTTGGTCCAGGAAGTGACCCGCCAGAATGGGAATGTCCTGGACCCGCTCCCGCAGGGACGCGACGTTGAGGGGGTACATGCTGAGCCGGTGGTAAAGATCGGCGCGGAAGCGACCGGCCCGGACTTCTTCGGCGAGATGGCGATTGGTGGCGGCGATGAGGCGGACATCGGCCCGGTGGCTCCGATCCGAACCGAGCCGCTGGATTTCCCCGAACTGCACGGCCCGCAACAGCTTCGCCTGAACCGACAAGGGCAACTCGCCCACCTCGTCCAGAAACAGCGTGCCGCCGTCGGCCAGTTCGAACTTGCCAGCCCGGTCGGCGGTGGCGCCGCTGAACGCGCCCCGGGCATGGCCGAACAACTCGCTTTCCGCCAGGGACTCGGGTAGCGCGGCGCAGTTCACGTACACCAAGGGCTGCTCCGCCCGCTTGGAGCGGGAGTGGATGATGCGGGCCAGCACCTCCTTGCCGACGCCGGTTTCCCCCAGCAGCAGCACCGTCAGGTCGGACTGGGCAACGATGTCGATTTCCCGGTTCAACTCCCGCATGGCGGGGCTTTCGCCCAGCACCGGGCTACTCCGGGCGAGGGCTTCGCTCACCAGTTCGGCGGCCACCAGCCCGCGATGCCGCGCCAAGTCGCGCAACGCGCCGACATAGCTCTCATGGCGTAGCGCCACTGTGGCGATGGCGGCGAAGGTCTGGAAGATGTGGTCGTCGATCCGTTCAAACACCCCCGCTTCCAGCGCGTCCGCCGACAAAACGCCCAGCAGGGTGGTTTCGCTATACAGGCTGCAACCCAGGCAGGAGTGGACCCGCAGGTTGCCTCGGGGATCGTTGAGGATCAGTCCGTCGTAAGGGTCGGGGCGGGCGTCGGCGGCGGCGAACCGCACCGGGCGGCGGGACTGGACGATGGCGGCCAGCCGGGGATGCTCGTCTGGCCGGAATTTGCGGCCCAGGACTTCCGGGGACAGGCCCAGGGTCGCCACCGGCACCAGCGCGCCGTCCTGATGGCGGAGCAGGGCGCAGGCTTGGTTGCCGGTCGCTTGGGCGAAGATTTCCAGGAACCGGCGGTGGCGCTCCTTCATGGAAACATTGGCCGTCAGGTTCAATACCGCCTGCCGGACGGCGTCCTCGGGAGAGTAAGAATTGGCGGCGGGGCGGGTTTTCATGGGGCTGTGGTCAATGGGACGCGGGGTTGTCATTTTGACACATTCGCCCCCGAAACCACCCCGGACCCGCACGCCGCGTGGGCGGCGGCCTATGTCGGTGATTCGCCGGAACCCGCTTCTTCCGGTTGGCGCTGTTAAAAGGACGACACGCCAGCCAGAACCGGACAACTCCGCCCAACAATTTCAATCGCTTAGCTTATGGCATTGAGCTTGCTCTCCGGCTGGGCGGACGTAGCGGCGCGTTTCGCGGCCTCGTTCCGATGCATCTAAAAAAACATCCCCCCAACTATCCTGGAGCAACCCATGACTCAAGCAAGCCTCGCCGACTGGTGGAACCAGCAGCATCAGCCCGCCCAATCCCTTTACGAAAAACTGGGCGGTGCCGCCGCCGTCGATGCCGCCGTGGACATCTTCTACCGCAAGGTGCTGGGCGACGACCGCATCAGCCATTTCTTCGAAGGCGTGGACATGGCGCAGCAGGCGGCGAAACAGAAAGCCTTCCTGACCATGGCCTTCGGCGGTCCCCACAATTACACGGGTCTCGATATGCGGCGCGGTCACGCCCCCCTCGTGGAGCGCGGCTTGAACGACAGCCATGTGGATGCGGTGATCGAGAATCTCGGTAGCACCCTGCGCGAGCTGGGCGTCGGGGATGACCTCATCGGGCAGGTCGCCGCCATCGCCGAAAGCACCCGCGACGACGCGCTGGGGCGCTGATTCCCCGCCGCTCGTGGTCCCGCCTTCAGGCGGCTGGCTGTGGGGAGGGAGGAGCCGCCTGAAGGCGGGACCACGAGCGGCGGGGAATCAG
>NZ_JBTEKS010000441.1:0-3421 GCF_054333355.1 Methylomagnum sp.
CCGGCAAACCCTCTCCTTCTCGAAAAGCCTGGAAAACCATATCGGCGCGATCTGGTATTTCATCCATCACTACAACGCCCAACTCCGGGAGGGGTTGGCCTAATATGGGTATTTAAAATCACTCAACATATAGGACTACCATGCTTTCAACCCCGGCACGAAAATCGCCCCCCTTAAGTACACAAACCCAGCCCTTTCAAAGTGGTTTACCGGGTTGGCGAAATCAGGTTGTGTAAGCCCATGATTTTGCTATGGCCTGCGTCAACATTGGCAACGCCCTACGCTTCGGCACAGAAAAACGGCCTTTCCAACCAATTGATTTATAAAGATTATTTTTACACTTTGAAAGGGCTGGTACACAAACCCTACCAAATCAAATCATCCGGCACCTGGAACGCCGCATAAGGATCGTCGCTGGCTTCCGGCTCCTGCTTGCGCGGCGGCTCGTTTTGCAGCACCACGGCGGCGGCGTCCCGCTGGCGGATCTTGTCGGCGACCTCGGCCAGCACCAACTCGTACTGGCCGTCCAGACGCACAATCGCCAGCACGCCCTTGACGATCTGCCCCCGCAGCTTGTCGGACAGATGCAGCCGCTTCACCGTGCCGCCATCGGAGAAATTGAATGGCGTGTCGCCCGCCTCCTTCGGCTGCCGGTTCGCCTCGATCAACTGCCTGACCTGGGCCACCATGGCCTTCTTCTCCGCCTCCTGCTGACGCTGCGCGTTGAGTTGGCGGTCGCGCTCGGCCTTCTCCGCCGCCGCCCGTTGCCGACGCTTTTCCTCTTCCGCCGCGCTCGCCTTGTTCTGGTGCGGCTGCTCCTTGCGCTTTTCCTTCTGCGCCTGCTTGATCTGCTTTTCGTTGACCAAGCCCGCTTTCAATAATTGGTCTTTCAATCCAGCCATGTGGATGTCCTCCGTGTTTGAGGGTGGCCGCGACGGGTTCCGGCGGCGAAGTCATAAGGATGATGCCCGCGCCCGCCGCCAGCCCCGAAATGCCAAGGGACGCCCGGCGGGGCGAGGAATTTGTCGGCATTGTCTCGTTCCCCCGTGACCAGGGCAACCACGGCTTTCGCCTATTTCACCCTGACCGTCAGGCTGGCCGAATTGTTGGCCGGGTCCGGGTCGGTGGAGGAACCGGCCACTTCGACGCTGTTGACCAAATCCCCCGCCGCGCTGGGCGCTCGCACCGTGATGCGCCGGGCGCGGCTTTGGGTCGGCCCGAGCTTACCGAGCCTGCATGACAGCCTGCCGTCGGCCTGGGCGCAGTTCGGGGCGGACACCAAGCGGGTTCCGGCGGGCAGAACGTCGCTCACCGCCACGTCCGTCGCGTCGGACGGACCCGCATTCAGCGCGGTCAGGGTGTAGACCAGCTTGGTGCCCGCCTTCACGGTTTTCTTGTCGGCCTTGAGGGCGATAGAAAGGTCGGCCTGACCGCTGGCGTTGGCTTTGACGGTGACGGTTTGATTCTGGGTGATGGTCGCGAAGCCGGTGCTTTTAAGGGTCAGCGTGTTGGTGAACTTGCCGGGAATCCGGGGAATCGCCTTGATTTCGACACGGGTCTCCGCGCCCGCGGCCAGAGCGCCCAGCTTGCAGGTGATGGTTTGGCCACTGGCCGCGCAGCCCGTCGGGGCGGACACGAAATCCAGCTTGGCGGGCAGCTTGTCCACCAGCGTCACCGCCGGGGCGCGGGCTTTGCTGCCGTTGGTGATGTTCAGCGCATAGCTCAGCGTGTCGCCGGTCTGGACCGGATTGGGCGCATAGCTCTGCACCAGGGTCAGGCGCGGCAACACCGAAAACAACGAGACAGCGCCCACCACCGACCCGGTGATTTTCTTGCTGTCCAGGGACCGCACCAGGGCGAAGGCGCCATCCTTCGACAACGCCAGGGAGCGGCCAAACTGGGCGCCCGCCACGGTTCCGACGGGTTCGGTCGGAATCAAGACGTCACCCGCCGTCCACTGGCCGGATTTCCGTGCGAACGCATGAGCGGCGAGGCAGGGCACGGGCGCGTCGGACGTCCCGCACCGCGAACCGGGCGCGGCGATCAAGGCGGCTTCGCCATTCCCCGCCAAGGCCACCACGGTGCCGAACGTCATGGACCCGATTTGCGAGGCGGGCAGCAACGTGCTGTTCTGAGTCCATTGGCCGAGATCGCGGGTGAACACATAGGCCGCCCCGCACCCGGCGACTCCCTGGCTATTGCAGGCCCGCGAGGGTGCGCCGATCAGGGCCATGGCGCCATTGGCGGACAGGGCAACCGAGTAGCCGAATTGGTCCAGTCCGAGGTCCAACGAAACCAGTGTTTGCTGTAAATCCCAGGTCGCGCCATTGGACGCGAAGGCGTAAGCGGCCCCGCAAGCGCCACTGCCACTGGCCGAGCAGGCGGCGCCGGTAGCTCCGGCCAAGGCGGTCCGGCCATCGGCGGACAGGGCGACCGCCGCGCCGAGATTGCCGCCCGGCAGCGTGTCGGCGGGCTGCAAGCGCTGCTGCTCGTTCCAACCAGCGGCGTTGCGGGCGAAGGCATAGGCCGCGCCGCAACCCTGGCCCGCCCCGTTGGCGCAAGGCGCGGCGGGGGCACCCACTAAGATGGTGTCGTTGTTGTCGGAAATGGCAACGCCCGCGCCGAACCGGCTGCTGGCGCTGGCGTCGGAGGCCGTCAGTGTTTGGATTTCCGACCAGCGCCCACCGGAACGGACGAACACGTAGGCCGACCCGCAGCCGGAAACACCCCCGGCGCAAGGGTGAAAGGGCGAGCCAATCACCGCCGTATTGCCATTGCTGGACAGCGCCGCCGCCGTGCCGAAGCCATCGCCCGCTACGGCGTCGGAGGCGGATAGCTTCTGCTGGCTTTGCCATTTGCCGTTGGTTTTTACAACGACGTAGACAGCGCCACATTGCGCCGTGCCAGTCTGGCAATTGGCCCTCGGGTCGCCAATCAAGGCCGTGTTGCCGTCCCCGGACAAGGCGATGACGGTGCCGAAGCCGTCATTCGCCGCGAAGTCCGGGGCGGTGAATTTCTGCTGCTCGGTCAGCGCGGCCTGGGCAAGGCCGATACACAGGCCGTACAGCAATAGCAGGCGTAATAACAGAGCGAACCGGCGGAAATCGCCTATGGGACTGGATTGGATGTGCACTTGGATGTTCTCCCGGTGATGGCAAGGAATTCTGGGGCGTAATCCTCGCATGTTGTACCTGGCTTGGTAATGCCTCGGCTTGGGCGGCGAAATGATCCGCGAGAGATGGTTTGGTAGGATGGGTTCCGCTGAAACTCCACCCATCCTACCGACATTCCGCACCCCCCCTCATCCCGAATTGGCATATAAAGCCACATAGCGTTCGCCGAGGACCTCGAGCAGCGCCCGGTGGTGGAGGTTGAGGTTCAAGACCACCTCGGCGACGGAGGCGACCACGAGGACGTGGAT
>NZ_JBTEKS010000442.1:0-3410 GCF_054333355.1 Methylomagnum sp.
AGGGACGTATACCAATTCGTTCAAAAACTTCTTGAGCGACCGCACCACGGCGGGATGGCCGTGCCAAGCGTTCTTCCAATCCAGGTCCAATTCGACGCCATACTCATTCTCGAACCGTTTAATCAGCGCTTTAAGAAATAGTTTATGGGCCGAGTCCTCGACAAATAAGGCGACTTTACGCATCGAAATCACCTCGGAGGATTCGATCAGAAATCGTCGACTCCTCCACATCATCGAAAACAGTTTCGATTTGATCTTTGCGGAATGCGTAATCCGACGTTATAAACCTTTTGATTTCAGTCTTATGTTGTTTCTTATTGCAGATGTATAAAGATTCGTCCGGCACCAAATCCGGCAATATAGGGGAGTGGGTGGTGACGATATATTGGGTGTCGCCGTAAGTCGTGCGGTTTTTAAGTAATTCGGCAATTAATTCAATCCGGCGGGGATGAATGCCATTTTCTGGCTCTTCAATGGCGATGAGGGCGGGCGATTCTTTAGCGCCGGACAAAGCCAATAATCCGAGTATCCGCAACGTGCCTTCGGAGAGCAGCCGGGCGGGCATGGAGATCCCGGCCTCCCGCAAGCGCAATTCCACTTCGCCATAATCATTCACTTCCACATCAATGCCGTCGAATTCGGGCAGAATGGTTTTAATCACCTGCTCCATGGCCTCGAATTGGCGGGGATTCAGGGCTTTCAGGGTATTCAGGAAAGCGGCGAGTTCTTCGCCCATTACCCCGATGTGGCGGACTTCTTTAACTGGATTGACGGCCCGCATCCGTTCGCGGGGTTCAAAGTAGAAGAAGAGCCAGCTTTCTAGTTCTTTGCGTAATGCAGCTAGGTGCGGGTGGCCTGAGGAGGAGTGTGGTCGCGATAAAATACTGTGATCGCGATAACCTGGATAGCCCAAGCTATTGTTATCAAACACCATAAATATAGGCAACTCATGGACGTTAATTGCTTTATGCAAAAATGGCATACCCATACTATTTTGGCTATTTTCGTCCAGTGCGGTCAGGTATTCATCAGTTAGACACAAAACCCCAGATTTTGGCAAAATCTCCACTTCTATTCGGTAACGTAAATACCGCTGCCAAATCGCTGGAAGCTCCTTTTGAACAATACTTGGTGACACCGCATCCGACGGATCAAGAAACTTCATCTCATGGATTTCCCGATCCACCGCATCCACCACCGCCTGCGAAAGCCTTACATCCACCTCAATACTAAAACTCGCCCGCTCCTGCTCCAGTAATCCCTTAATACCTTTCTCGCCGAAGGTAAATGACTCCAGCGGCTTGCCCCGATACGGCGGCTCGAAGGCTTCCCGTAGCGTCCGGCAAGTCGCCATCCGGGCCAACAATTGCAGCGCATCCAGGAAATTGCTCTTGCCCGCCGCGTTCGGGCCGAACAGCACCGATAGCTCGGATAGCTCGACTTCCACGTCTTGTAGGGATTTGTAGCCGGAGATTTTGATTCGGGTCAGCATGGTCGTTTAGCCGGTGGCTGTGAAAAATGAATCGTTCCCACGGAGACCATCACTGCCATTAAGTTAAGAAAACCGAGCGCTGTGACCGCTGGAGTCCGAACTTTAGTTTGGACGTTTTTCAACGGCTTAAGCCCTTGTCCAAACTAAAGTTCGGACTCCAGACCGGCTTAACTTAATGGCAGTGACGGAGACCATGGGAACGATGGATTCAATCGACCTTAGCCGATTTTGGGCTTGACCGCCACGCCCGCTTAGAATGCGCCCCTCCCGAAAACACCCAGAGCTACCCGCCCCGTGAGCATCCTCCGCAAACTCGCCTCCCAAACCGCCGTCTATGGCCTCAGCAGCATCGTGGGCCGGTTCCTCAATTACCTCCTGGTGCCGCTCTACACCTACACCTTCCCCGCCGGGGATTACGGCGTGGTGTCGGAGTTCTACGCCTACGCCGGATTCTTCGCCGTGCTGCTGGTGTTCGGGTTGGAGACCGGCTATTTCCGCTTCCGTAGCCGCGAGGACGTGCCCGCCGAAGCGGCCTATCCGGCGGCGCTGCTGTTCGTATTGCTGGCGAACCTGCTGTTCCTCGCCGCCCTCGTCGGCTTCCGGCAACCGCTGGCCGACCTGCTGCGCTATCCCACCCACCCGGAATATCTGGTGTGGTTCGGGCTGATTCTCGCCCTCGACGCCGTGTCCGCCCTGCCATTCGCCAAGCTACGGGCCGAGGAGCGGGCCTGGCGCTTCGCCGGGATCAAAATGGCCGAAATCGCCGCCGCCATCGGCCTGAACCTCTTGTTCCTGCTGGGCTGGCCCAAAGCCGCCGCGCTGTGGCCGGATTCGCCCGTCGCCGCGCTGTACGATCCGGCGATGGGTGTGGGCTATATCTTCCTCGCCAACCTCATCGCCAGCGGCTTCAAGATGCTGCTGCTGTTGCCGCAGTTCCGGGGCGTGCGGTTCGGCGCGGGATTCCCAGTTATCAAGCCGATGCTGGCCTATTCCCTGCCCATGGTGGTGATCGGCTTCGCGGGCATGATTAACGAGATGCTGGACCGGGCCATCCTCAAATACCTGCTGCCCTACAGCCTGGAGGAAAACCTCCGCATCCTGGGCGTCTACGGTGCCTGCTACAAGCTTTCCATTTTGATGACCCTGTTTGTGCAGGCGTTCCGCTACGCCGGGGAGCCGTTCTTCTTCGCCTACGCCGGGCGGGCCGACGCCAAGCGGGCCTATGCCCTGGTGCTGAAATATTTCGTCATCTTCTGCGTATTCATCTTCCTGCTGGTGACTCTGTTCATCGACGGCTTCAAGCTGTTCATCGGCCCGGCCTATCGGGAGGGGCTGGACGTGGTGCCCATCCTGCTGATGGCGAACCTGTTCCTCGGCGTCTATGTGAACCTGTCGGTCTGGTACAAGCTCACCGACCGCACGATGCTGGGCGCGTGGGTGTCGCTGGGCGCGGCGGTGATGACGGTGGGGCTGAATTTTTGGTGGATACCGACGATGGGCTATCGCGGCTCGGCCTGGGCACATCTGGCCTGTTATGGCGGGATGGCGGCGGCGTCCTGGCTGCTGGGGCGGTTTTATTATCCGGTGCCGTACCCGTTGGCGAAGATTGCGTTTTACCTGTTGCTGGGGCTGGGGCTGTATGGGCTGGATCGGGAATTCGTCGGCTTCTGCGGGTGGAATCCGTGGACGACGGGTTCGGCCTTGCTGGCGGTGTATTTGCTGCTGGCGGGATTGTTGGATTTTCTGCCGCTGCTGAGGCGGCGGGCAACAGCGCGGTAGCCCTCTGTGGGTCGGGCTTAAGGCGATTTCCGAAAATGCTTGTCACCGTTGATCTGGACGTAGGATGGGTAGAGCGTACTCGCGAAACCCATCTAAGCCGGATACAGGGTGATGGGTTTCGCTTCGCTCTACCCATCCT
>NZ_JBTEKS010000443.1:0-3409 GCF_054333355.1 Methylomagnum sp.
GCCGCCAGTATAGCGGCAATGAGCATGGCCTCGTAAAGGGCATCGGGGTCGTCAATTGCGTGTATGTCAATTTGGATGCCAACGAGCATTGGATCATCGATTGGCGGTTCTACGACCCCGACGGCGACGGCAAGACCAAGCCCGCGTAGCCTGGGTAACCCTAAATAAACTTTGAATTGTAGGATGGGTAGAGCGTAGCGAAACCCATCACGCACCAACGGGAACGCCATTGACGGGAAACCAACATGACCGATTACCGCCGCTGCCGGATCGGAGATTGAGGACCGTAGGCCGGGTTGAGGCACGAAACCCGGCATTGCGGCGGACGCTAGACTCACCGCAAAGCAATAACAGCCGCCTTTGATTTGGATACGAATATACCTACGCATACCATTCTCTAATGGGTGGCCTGTTTTGCCGGGTTTCGTGCCTCAACCCGGCCTACGGCCCTCTGGCGCAAGTCTTCAGCCGCTCGTCATACCACGCAGAGATTCCAACCTTATCGCCTTGATTCCAACATTCCGGTTGGGTAATCGTACCGAAATTTCCCGGTAAAAGTACCCACTATTCCAACGGACACCGCCACCCGCAATTATTACCCTGCAAATACCCTACTTGGTAAGGGTGAATTGTGGCTTCGCTTTGTTTACCTTGACATCAACGGGACGCCAGGTGAATTACCCGCCCGTCGCGCTGGAATCAATCGGTCGGCTCATCCCGCTTCCGTGTTGGGCAACGGGCCGATTCGTGGACCCTACAATAAGCACGCTATGGGGAATACCGTCATGGTCGCTCAATTCTCTCGTCATTCTCGGCTGTTATGTTTGGCATTGTTTTTATCCGCTCCCTTTTCGTCTAACGCTCTCGCTATTCCAGAGTTTATAGGCGCTCCTGGGAATATCACTGGCATTTCCGGGGTCAGCATCGGCGGGACTAGCTACACCGCCACCTTTTACAGCGGAATCTCATATTTGGATGCTGGCACCGCAGCGGGCGGGGCGTTCCTGTTCGAGCATTCGTTTGCCCTTGCCGCCAGCGAGGCGCTTTACCAGTTATTTACTGGCGCTTTTCAGGGTACACTCCCGGACACGGTGTTTGGCCAATTCGCGCCGGGCAACACCTATGTGGAAGGGGTTGCGTTCTTCACGCCATATCATGTGTGGGTTTATACCGATTGGGACACGATGGAAAACTACTTATATGTGGACGGGGAATCCGCTGCTAACTATTACGATCCAGGCGATAGTTATGACACCACGGATGCCCGCTCCGGCGGTAGTTCGACAGCGGACGCGGCATTGCCCAGTACTAGCCTGACTTATGTGAACTGGACGGTCGACCCCATATCCGTCCCTGAACCCGGAACTATCGGGTTATTCGCATTAGGCTTGGCGGGATTGATGGGAAGGAAATGCCGGGTCCATAACCTATATAAATCATGACAAATACCCCGCTCGATGAGCCATTCATTCGATTTTCAAAGCGAGTGTGGATAAAGGTTCGGACGGTTTCGCCGACGGCATGGGATACAGCTTGTAGATCGGGTATGTACTCATGCCCGACGCTCCCCGGCACCAAAATATCGGGCATGAAAATATATGCCCGACCTACGTCACTGGCGTGACCTTGCCCAAGGCGTGATGAGGTAGCAAATACCGACCCGGTTTTTAAAACCGAGTCGGTATCCATCAAAACTAATGCCGCAACTGCCCCTCCCATTTCGATAGCACGCTCGTCGCCACCGCGTTGCCCAACACATTGGTGGCGGAGCGCCCCATGTCCAGGAAATGGTCGATGGGCAACAGCAACAACAACCCCGCCTCGGGAATATCGAACAGCGACAACGCCCCGGCGATAACCACCAGCGAGGCACGCGGCACGCCCGCGATGCCCTTGCTGGTGAGCATCAAGGTCAGTAGCAGCGTGATCTGCTGACCGAAATCCAGCGGGATGCCGTAGGCTTGAGCGATGAACAAGGCCGCGAAAGTCATGTACATCATCGAGCCGTCCAGGTTGAAGCTATAGCCCAGCGGCAGCACGAAGCTGGCGATGCGGTTGGGGCAGCCGAAGCGCTCCAGTTCCTGCAACGTCTTGGGGAACGCCGCCTCGCTACTGGCGGTGCTGAACGCCAGCAGAAACGGGCCGCGCAGCCGGGAAACCAACGCCTTGACCCGCCCGCCAAGAACTAAGAATCCGAACAGCACCAGCAGCGTCCACAACAGCAGCAGCGCCAGATAAAACTCCCCGATCAACAAGCCATACGTCGCCAGCACCCCCAGCCCTTTCTGCGCGACCACCCCGGCGGCGGCGCCGAACACGGCGGGCGGCGCGAACAGCATCACGTAACCCGTCACCCGCAGCATCACATGCCCCAGCCCGTCCAGCGCGGCGATGAGCGGTTCGCCCCGGTCGCCCGTGGTCGCGGCGGCGATGCCGAAGAATATGGAGAACACCACGATTTGCAGGATTTCGTTCTGGGCCATGGCCTCGATGATGTTGCCCGGCACGACGTGGTGCAGGAAATTCTTGAGGTCGAAATGGCCGCCCGCCAGCCCCGCGTTGGCGTTTTCGGACGGGAGCGGCAGATGCATGTGTACGCCGGGCTGGAACAGGTTCACCAAGATCATGCCCAACACCAACGAAACCAAGCTGGCGGTCAGGAAATACAGCAGGGTTTTCCCGCCCAAGCGCCCGATGGCCTTCACGTCCCCCAGCTTGGCGATGCCCACCACTAAAGTGGAAAACACCAGCGGCGCGATGATGGTCTTGATGAGCCGCATGAACACATCGCTGAGCAGCGAGATATTCTCGGCGAAGGCTTGGATGGTGGCAGGGTCGGGATACAGCCGCCGCACGCCCTCGCCAGTGATGATGCCTAGGAACATGGCGGCGAGGATGGCGTAGGTGAGGGTGTTTTTATTCATGGTGGGGGTTGTTCGGTTGTTTGGGTGTTTGGATACGCGCCTGGAGTCCAAAGCTTGCTTTGGCGGCGGATCGTGGGAGAAGAGCTTCAGCCCGCGATTGGTGATCTGAATAAGTCGCGGGCTAAAGCCTGCTCCCACGCGATGGCGACATTCCGCCCATCCGCCGGTCCCGCGAAGGACTGCTCAATCCACCACCCACCCACCGCCGCCAAGCGCCCGTCGATATACACCAGCGGAATCCGCTGCCGCTGCCATGGCGGAATCCCTGCTTCCTGGCACAGCTTCTTGAGTTCGTGCGAATCCTGCCGCCCGCTGGGCCGCAAGCTCTCGCCGCCTTGCCGGTAACGCACGGTGATGGTGCCCGTCCGCCAAAGCTCCGGGGCTAGGCCCGGCCCTTCGGTCAATGTCGCGACCAATGCCCCGTTGGCGTCAGGCAAGGTCAAAGGCTCGCTGCCCGCCCACGGAATCTCCGCGTTCGGATTGAA
>NZ_JBTEKS010000444.1:0-3389 GCF_054333355.1 Methylomagnum sp.
CGGGATGGCGCTTGTTCACCGGCTCGCGGGCCGAGATTTCCACCGAATCATAAGCCTCCCGGCAGCAGGCGCCGCACGTCTGGCAATCCAACTTGGCGGCGGGTTCGTAGCGGGCGCAGGCCGGGGCGGCTTGCGGGAGTCGGCGGGTCGGCGCGTGGCGGCAGCGGCGGCCGCCCCGCCAGGAAAAGGACCACGCACAATCGGCGCAAGTCCGCCCCGCGTGATAAGCCGCGACCGGCGCATGACCCGCGGGATGTCGGGCGGGCGGCGCGGCGACCGTAGTCCAGAGCGAGGGCAGGCCGCCCGATGTTTCCCGATCACGGCGCGGCACCACGGCGGCAATGGCCGCGCTGGCTTCCAAAGCTTCCCAGAGCGGCGGCGCCCAGCGCGGCTGGGCAGCCCGCCACGCGGCAAGGCGTCCCGCCACGCAACTCCGCTCCCGATGCCCGCCGCGCTCCGGCGGCGCCTCGAAGGGATCGGCGGGCAGCGCCGCCCAAAAGCTCACCCGGAAATCCGTGGTCGGCGCGAAGAAATCCCGCAATCCCACGCTGTCCGCCAGCCACGCTTGCAGCCGCAGACAGGCGTGTTCCCGCCACGGGTCGCCGCCCACTTTGTAGCCCAAGCCCCAATCCACCCGCCTCTCGCCTTCATCGCCCTCGACCAGGGCATGGCACAGCTCGTGGAGAATCATTTGGGCCACGCAATCGTCCGGGTCGAATAGCGCGTCGGTGGCGATGAGAATGGCGCCGCGCCCGTCGGTGGAGGCGTAGGCGTCGGGCGTGCGCTCGACGCGGAAGCCAATGCGCTCGGCGCAGGCCATCCACACCCGCGCCAGGGGGTCTTCATAGCGGTGCTGGGGACGGCGGAGGAATTCGGTCATGGCGGGAAATGGGGGCTTTGACGGGGATGAGGAGGAGCGCTCCCCAAGGCGCTGTCAGGGTTTGACGAGGCCGAGCAGATTCCCCAGCAAGGTGATGGCGTCCTTATTGACGAACAGGATGGCGAACAACAGGGCAAGAAAATAGACGGTGAACTTTTTGTCCATCTGGGCCAATTCCACCTTCACTTCCTTGCGAAGCAAGTCCATGTCCTTGCGGATGCCGTCCATATCCTTATTGAAGTCCTTACGCACCAATTGCAGCTCCTGATGCAGGAATTCCTTGGTCACCAGCGCGTTGCGCATTTCCTCCATGATTTCTCGCTTGCGCTGTTCGGCCACGTCGTGACTGCGGTCTTCGATCAGTTCCAGGGAGTGCGAAATCACTTTTGCCACCGCCCGGCCATCCTCGCGGCCTAAGTGCCGCTCCAAGACGTCATACAGTTCAATGGGCAAATTGACTTGTGCGTTCATGGGTTGGCGCTTCGTTGGCGTGGCGGGGAATGGGGGGAAGCTTATAGGACGGATGGGGCGGTGACAACGCGGCCCCCACGCGAAGCTTCGTGGGGTGGGTTGGCGCACGTTGGGTCGGGCCTGCTATTCCTTGGTGGTCCACCGTGCGCCGTAACCCACCATCCTTATCGACATGGTGGGTTACGGCGCACGGTAAAGCTGATTGAAATTTTAAGTTTATCGTGCGTGCGCCTAACCCACCCTACAATTCTTATCCGCCCATTCAAGACGGCGAGAACCGCTCGCTGAAAATATGTTCGGCCCCAATGCCAAAGGCCAGCGCGGCTTCGGTCGCGCCATTGATGAGGGCGGGCGGGCCGCAGAGATAAAGGTCGGGCATCGCGCCGTCCTGCCGCTCCAGATCGCGCCGCAAGGCGTCCACGGGCGTGCCGACGAATCCATCCCAGCCGCCCTCTGGACGCCACACGCACAGCGTGATTTGCAGTTGCGGCAACTCGGCGGCGAGGCGCTTGAGTTCATCCAGGCACACCAACTCCGTCTCCCGGTTGACGCCGAAATACAGCCGGGCCGGTTGGGTTTCCTGGAATTCCGCCATGTGCCGGAGCATGGACAGCAAGGGCGCGAGTCCCGTGCCGCCGCCCACGAACCAACGGGGCCGAAGGCTCTGCCCCTGCAAGGTGAAATGGCCGAGCGGTCCTTCCACTTCGAGGTGCTGCCCGACCGTCGCGTCATGTTCCAGGAACTGGGAAAAGACGCCGCCCGGGTGTAGGCGGATGAGGAACTCCAGTTCGCCGGACCAATTGGCGGTGTTCGCCAGGGAATAGGCCCGGCTAGCCTTCGAACCCGGCACTTCCAGGTTCATGTATTGGCCGGGTTCGAACTCCGCCGCCTGCCCGCCCTCCTGGTCCGGCAATAATCTCAGCAGCAGCCGCACGGTGTTGTCGGCCACGGCCGCTAGCTCAACAATTTCGGCGGGGCGGGTCTTGGGCGCTTCAAAGCGGACGTGTTCGTAGGCGTAAGGCGCTTTCAAGGCCAAGTCGCCCAGCGGGTAGGTCACACACAGCAGCACGTCACCGCGCTCGTCGGCGCCGGGCGGGAGGGCGGTGGCATTGTCGCTATCCTGACGATAATCGCCCCCGACGACCGTACAAAGACAAATGCCGCAGCCGCCGCCCCGGCACAGCGAGGGCAGCAAAATGCCCCGAACCTGCGCCGAGGCGAGCAGATCGGTGTTTTCGTCGCCAGTGAAACTGATGCGCTGACCGTCTTGAGTGGTGAGGGTGATGGCGTGTTGGGTCATGATTTTTCAACCAGTATGGTCACGTAGGATGGGTGAAGCTTCGCGGAGTCCATCGCCTCGCGGCGGTGGCGTTAATAATTTGCGCCGCGGCCCCACCCATCGCACGAGCAATATTTAAGCCGCCTTGCCAAACACCGCTTCCAAATCGGCTTCGGCGGTGGTCGCCGCTTTCAGGTCGAAGCGCGCCGACAATTCGGCGAGCAGGGTCGGGGTCAGGAAGGCCGGGAGAGTCGGCCCCAGGCGGATGCCGCGTATGCCCAAGGCCAGCAGGGTCAGCAGCACCGCCACCGCCTTTTGCTCGAACCAGGACACCATCAGCGACAGCGGCAGGTCATTCACGCCGCATTCAAAGGCTTCCGCCAGAGCGACGGCGATTTTAATGGCGGAATAACTGTCGTTGCACTGGCCTATGTCAAGCAAGCGGGGAATTCCGCCAATATCGCCGAACTCGTGGCGGTTGAAGCGGAACTTGCCGCAACCCAAGGTCAGCAGCACGCTGTCCTGCGGCGCCTGGTCGGCCAGGTCGGTGTAGTAATTGCGGCCCGGTGCCGCGCCATCGCAACCGCCGATCAGGAAGAAATGGCGGATGGCGCCGCTCTTCACCGCGTCGACCACCTTGTCGGCGACGCCAAGCACGGCCTCGCGCCCAAAGCCGATGGTGATGGTCTTCTCCGGCGCGTCTTCAGTAAAGCCGGGCAGGGCCTGCGCCGCCTGCGCGACAACCGCGAAATTCTCATC
>NZ_JBTEKS010000445.1:0-3388 GCF_054333355.1 Methylomagnum sp.
GTTGTTGCTCTTCGATGATGTCGTTCATGGCGTTCATGGCTCCTGTTGTTGGGGTGAAAAATCTCTAGTCATGTAGGGTGGATAAGCGCAGCGCATCCACCATTCTCGCTGGCTCGGTAGGCGGATGCGCTGCGCTTATCCGCCCTACTTATGCTTCCCTGTGTAGGATGAGTTCCGCAAGCTCCACCCATCCTATGTGCTAGCTCGCCAAGGGCGAGGCATTGCGGATGGCCGCGTGGCCCACCTGGCCGAACATCCGGCCATATTGCCGCTCCAGGAAACGGGCCGCCTCGACCATCAGCAACTCGCCGATCTCGTCCACATGGCGGGCGCGCCAATCCTGGTAGCGGGTGCCCTTCACCCATTGGTTGAAGGCGCCGATGGCCGGGCCGCATTGAATCTGGAAATCCACCTTGCCGTCTTCGATGCCCCGCATGGCGAGGCGGGTGGAATGCACGAAATACCAGCGGAACACCAGGGCCATCTTGTGCTTGGGGCTGCGCTCGGCCCGCTCTATCACCGTCGGCGACCGGCTCAGATAATACTGGCGGGTCTCCTCGTACACCTCGGCGAAGCTGCGCTTGAAATAGCGCTGCTCAATCTGCTCGCGGGTCTTGGCGTCGATCTCGTCCAGCGACTCGTGGCGGCGATACAGCTCATAGAGCTTGTTGGCGCGGGCCGGGAAGAACAACCCCTTGCGTAACACCTGCACCTTGGCACCGATTTCAAACATATCGCCCGCCGGGGCAATCTCGGTGTCCTGCACATTGGCCTCGGCCAAAAGGTCTTTGACGAGGTCGCTGGTCCCGGCTTCCGGCGTGCATTGGTTGATGGAGCCGGTCATGACGAAATCCGCCCCCATGGCGAACGCCGCCGCGATGGCCTGCGGCGTGCCCAACCCGCCCGCCGCCCCGACCCGGATGGCGCGGGGATAACGGTGCTGGGCCATGGCCTCGTCGCGCAACAGCAGCATGGCGGGCAACAGGGCGAAGGCCACGCCCCGGTCGGTGTGCCCGCCGGAATCGGACTCCACGCACAGGTCGTCGCACATGGGGATGGCCTCTGCCAGCCGGGCTTCCTCGGCGGTGATGCGGCCCGCGCCTTGCAACTGGGCCAGCAACCGTTCCGGCGGCGGGGCGAGGAACAACGCGGCCACTTCCGGGCGGGACACCTTCGCCATCAATTTGTGGGGAATCTCCACCCGGCCATCCGGCAGGGCACGCAACCCGCTCACCCGATACCGGACCACGGCGGACGATAACTGGATGAACGCCGCCGCGTCCACCCGCTCGACGCCGTGGCGGAGATACAGGTCCACGGTGGCGTCTTCCTCCTGGGGTTGAGCCGGGTTTGACAAGAGGTTCATGCCGAAAGATTGGCCCTGCGGTAGCCCCTCGCGGATGCGGCGGATGGCCGATTCCAGCCGGTCGGGACGCAAGCCGCCGCTGCCGAAATAGCTTAGCAGCCCGGCCCGCCCCATGCGGATCACCAACTCCTCGGACGCGATGCCCTTGTACATCGCCCCCGACACATAGGCGTACTTGACGCCGTGATCCTGCCGGAATTCCGCCGAACCCAAATGTTCCGGGCCGAATCCCGGTATGCTGCCTGATCGTTGCATGGATGTGTTCTTATGTTTCTATGAATTCGTTCGCCCAGATAATTCCGCTGTAGGTCGGGCTTTAGACCGATCCCAGTTGCGATGTCGGGCTAAAGCCCGACCCTACAAGCCCGCGCTAATTGCCCTTTCCACCAGCCGCACCAAACAATACCCGTCCACCGCCGCCGGGCCGATGCGTTCCCCCGGCTGGCATTCCTTCCAGGCCACCGGAAAGCTGGCGACATCGTGCAAGGTCGCGTACACCGCGTAATCCCGGTAAATCTCCGGCCCAAAATCCGGCGCGAAGCTCTCCCCCGCCCGCAACGCGCCGTACACGAACCGGGTGTCGGGATTCCCCACCGGCAGGAATTGCCGCTCCACCCAGGCCGCCGACAGCTTATCCCGCCAGCGCAGCATCGGATAACAATAATAGTTGAGCAGCCGATAGAACCCATTGCCGCGCCGGGCCAGCATCCCGTAAAAAGCGTTGATCGCTCCCCGGTATTCCGCCGCCGCGATACGGGGTTCGCCATCCACCGTCACGGCGGGAAACAGCAGGCGCTCGGGATGGTGATCGTAATAGCGCAAGGCCAACACATAGCGCCCCGGCGGCAGGGGGATGATTTCCTCGCCACTCCCCGACCCCGCCCGGATCGTCCGGCATTCGACACAGGCGCGGCTGGGATAGGCGTACACCACGATGGAACCCCGCCCCGCGCTGGCGAGGATGGCGTCCCGATCCACCGCCAGTTCCCCTAGCACCGACACCGGACCCACCGACACCAGGGCGGCGTGTGGATTGAGGCGCGGGCCGGTGGTCATCACCACGGGCAAGGCCAGCGGATGGCACAGGGCTTCCCCGGAGAATGGCCGCCAAATCAGGGCGCGGGGGCTGTCCGGCGGGAAGGCCCGGTTGAACAGCCCGTGCAGCAAAACCCGCATCACCCGGAAAAACAGGAACGACGCCACGCCCAGCAGCACGGCACCCGGCCCGGTTGGAAGCTTAGCCGCCACTCAGCCACCCTCCCGCAGACAAGCCAGCAATCCGGCCCGCCAGCGCCCCGCGAATTCCCGGATGGTGTCCGGCGTGTGCAAGTTCTCGGCGTAACGGATCAACAAGCGCCCGCTTCGGCCTTCCCAACGGGCGATGCAATCCAGCGCATAAGGCCGCTGCCAGTCGTCCGGTTGCCGGGTGCGGGTGGACAGCACCGTGGCCCGATGACCCGCGCCGCGCCAAGAGAAACCCGTCTGGAAGTTCAGCCGCACCGGGGCGATGGACTCGACGGGCGGCACCCGGCCCGCTTCGGCCAGCCACTCATAACCCGTGCCCCGCCGGGGTAGCGTGGCCAGAGCGGCCCGTAAGTCCTGCGCCCGCTCCGCCCAAGGCCGGGCCGCAGCCGTCCGCAGAACCAGCGGGTAATCGCAGGCCAAGTTGCCCACCGCGCCGGGGAAACTCCCCCACTCGCCCAGGTCGCGGCCATGATAGCGCTGGGCCAGGGGCACGGCTTCGGCCCCGGTCCATTTCGCCAGCGCCTCGTACAAGGCCAGGGCGCAGGCTTCGTACAGCGACACCGCGCCGCCCGGCTCCCGATCCAGGTACACATCCACCGCCCATTCCCGTTCCGCCGCATACTGGCTCGCACCGAAATTCTCGGGAAAATCGGTGGGCAAAATTAACGATCTGCCGGAAATATGGCCATGCCAAAACGCCTTTTGTCGCGCCTGTTCCGCCGCGTCAAACCGCTCCGCCAAGGTGCCGCAATACGCCGCGAATTCCCCGGCCTGACC
>NZ_JBTEKS010000446.1:0-3379 GCF_054333355.1 Methylomagnum sp.
GATGGGCGCGGCGCTCCGGCGACGGCGGGCCGGTCCAGGAAATCCACCAGCTTGGCAGCGTAGACCCGCACTCGGTCCTCGTCCATGGCGGACAGCACGATGATCTGTTCACCGCCTGCGGCCTCTGTTTCGAGCGGTTCCGGCGCGGAGCCTTCTTCAATCACCAAATGGGCATTCACGCCGCCGAAGCCGAAGGAACTCAAACCCGCCCGGCGCGGCAGGGGTTGGCCCCGTTCGTCCAGAACGCTTTCCCACGCCTCGGCGCGGGTCACGATGCGGAACGGGCTGCCGTCCAGCTTGATGTAGGGATTCAGTTCGCGCAGATGCAAATGGGCGGGGATGCGTTGATGACGCATGGCGAGAATGATTTTGAACAGTCCGGCCACACCCGCCGCCGCTTCCAAATGGCCGATGTTGGTCTTCACCGAGCCGAGGCCACAGTACGGCGCGGCGGGGGCGGTGTGCCCCCAGCGTTCATCCAGCCGCCGGAACGCTTTTTTCAGCCCGTTGATTTCAATCGGATCACCCAGAGCCGTGCCGGTGCCGTGGGTTTCGACGTAGCCGATGCTGCGCGGGTCGACCCCCGCCTTGCTGACGGCCTCGAAAATCACCTCGGCCTGGGCGTTGGGGCTGGGCGCGGTGAGGTTGGTGGTCTTGCCGCCATGGTTGACCGCCGCGCCCCGGATGACCGCATGGATGTGGTCCCCATCGGCGCGGGCGCGGCCCAGCGGCTTCAAAAGAATCGCGCCCACGCCCTCGCCGCGCACGTAGCCATTGGCGGCGGCGTCGTAGGTCTTGCAGCGGCCATCCTGGCTCAGCATCCCGGCCTTGTTGAAGGCGATGACCAAATCGGGCGTGACCATCACATTGACGCCGCCCGCGATGGCGTAGTCACAACCACCGCTGCGCAGCGACTCCACCGCCCGGCACATCGCCACCAGCGCGCTGGAACAGGCCGTGTCCACCGGCTCGCTGGGACCGTGCAGGTTGAGCAAATGGGACACGCGGTTGGCGAGGATCGAATGGGAGACGCCGGTGGAGGTGAGCGGCTCGATATTTTTCAGGGTCGCCCTCAGCACGCCGGAATAATCCGAAGTGGACACGCCCGCGAACAGGCCGGTGCGGGTGCCGGAAAAATCCGATGACTTGTAACCGGCGTCCTCGATGGCGTGCCAGACCGCTTCCAGGAACAGCCGCTGCTGCGGGTCCATCATCGCCGCTTCGTAGGCGGAGATGCCGAAGAACCGGGCGTCGAAGGCCCGCACGTCGGGCATGAAGCCGCCGTGCTTGATGTTGGTCTTGTCCCCGTCCCGGCGCGGGTCGCCGTACCAGGCTTGCCAGTCCCAGCGATCCTTGGGGATTTCGGTAATCAGGTCCGCGCCCGCCGCCAGCTTCTCCCAGAAGCCGTCCAAATCCTCACAGCCCGGCATGACGCCCGCCATGCCGATGATGGCGACCGCCCCGCCGTCGTCGTCTGGCGTGGCGGATTGCGGCGGGTTGGGCAGGAACCTCAAGCCTAAGGAGGGCGGCGAAACCGGCATTTCAGCGGGGGCTGCGTCCGGCGCGTTGCCATTCCCCTCGGGAAAATAATGCTGGCTCAACTCCGCCCGGAACTCGGTCGCCAGGAACGCCGCCAGGGATTCCAGGGTGGTGTATTCGAAGAACAGGGTGGGCGGCACCTCGATGGCTAGCTTTTCCTGCATGGTCCGCCCGTATTCGGACAGGGTGATGGAGTCGAAGCCGAAGGTGGAGAGGTCATCGTCCAAGCGAACTTCTTCCATGTCCAGCTTGAGGACCGCGCCCACGCCCTGTCGCAATTCCTCTTGAATTCGCCGCAATAATTCGTCGGCGGATGCGGGGTGAGTCGGCGCGGATTTGACCGTTTCGGACAGGGCGGGCCGATCCGCCGGGCGACGCTCGGTGTCCCCCACCGCCCGCACCATGAAGTCCCGGATGCCGACGCAAACCTCGCCCGCCGCATCCAGCAAGAACACGTCGAAGCGCCGCGTTCCGGGCATCCCCGCCGTGGCGGGAAGCGGGTGGACCAAGCTGAAACATTCGCGGGGCAGAGGACCGAACAGGTCCAGCACCCCGATGGCGAAGGGCAGATAACCCCGCGCCCCGCCAGCGTCGGCCCCATCGGACAACACGCCCGCCGCCAGCAATGCCCCGTCTAGAATCGCCGGGTGTAGCAGGTAGTCCGCCGCGTCGGGGCCGCTGGTGGCGGGCAGTGCCAGCGTGGCGAGGGCTTCGTCGGCATTGTGGCGCAGTTCGCGGATCGAGCGCAGGCTGGGTCCATAGCGGAACTCTGGGCGGTCGAGGCGGGCGTAGAATTCCGCGCCCGTGAGGACGGCGGGGCACCGCGCCCGCAACGCCGCCAAATCCACCGGATCGGGCCGGTTCGCCCGGTCTTCGAACAGTAGCTTGCCACGGGAGGTCTCCTCGTCGGCGCGGCGGATCGAGTATTCCACTCCGCCAGCGCGGGGTGTTAGCACGATGTCCACCGCCTTGCCCCCGGCGACCGACTCATCCCCGTCGATCAGCACCGGGCGCAGCCAGGTCACGTCGCGGAGTCCGGTCACGGCCTGCTCCATCGCCAGTTTTCCGGCGGCGCGGGCCAATTCCACCGCCGCCACGCCGGGCAGCACCCGCTTGCCGCCGATGACGTGATCCCGGAAGAAGAATTCCGCCCCGTCGAAGCGCGAACTGAAGCGCTGGACCCGCAGCGTCGAGGTGTTGGCGTGAACCAGCGGATGCAAACGGGCCGCGCCATGGGCCGTCAACGGCGTGGCGGCGGGCAGGTCGGGCAGCCAATAGCGCTTGCGGGCGAAGGCATAGGTGGGCAGGGGAATCCGCGCCGGGCGGGATTCCCCGTGCAGCAAGCGCCAGTCGATGGCGGCGCCGCTGACCCAAAGCTGGCCCAGTTGGTTCAGGCTGTTTTCTGCAATGAGGACGCGCAGCATCTCCCGTCCCGCATTGCCTTCGATCAGGAAGGGCGAGGCGTTCTTGCCGGGACGGACGCTGCCACGGGCCACGCCCTCGACCTCGCCGCCCTCGCCCAGGCGGATCAGTCGTTCGGCTAGGTCGGCCAAGTCGGAGGCGGCGAGGGCCAGCCGCTCCTCCATGGCTTCGCGCCCGACCTGTAGGGTATAGGCCACGTCCCGCAGGCGCGGGGCATCGGGGGACGCCGCCCGCGCCCGGAGGAAATGTCCCAGCCGGAGCGCGTTCGCTTCGAGTTCCTGAGCCGTGCGGGCCGACAACACGATCAATTGGGGGCCGGAGTCCGGTTCACTTGAGCGGGGCGAGGCGGGATATTCCTCGATGATGGCATGGACGTTGACGCCCCCGGCCCCGAAGCTGCTCAGCCCGGCCCGCAGCG
>NZ_JBTEKS010000447.1:0-3379 GCF_054333355.1 Methylomagnum sp.
CTTGCTCAAGGAGCCGGACCTGGCGAAGCAACTGCGCCTCGTCACCCTCAGCTTCAACCCGGAACACGACACGCCCGAGGCCATGAAGAAGTATGGTCAATCTTTCGGCGAGGGGCTGGAATGGCGGTTTCTGACCACCGCCTCCGAGCGGGATATTCAGCCCATCCTGGCCGCTTACGACCAGTCCGTGCAGAAAGATTACGACACGCAGGGCCATTTCACTGGCACATTTTCCCATATTCTGCGGGTGTACCTGATTGATCGGCAAAGCCAAATCCGCAACATCTACACCGTCTCGTTCCTTCATCCCGAAACGCTGTTCAACGACATCCGCACGCTGCTTCTGGAAAAACCCGCGCCCGCCGCCAAGCCGACGGAAACCAACCGGGAAACGCCGCTCCAGCCCGGCGACAACAAGCGCGGCTACGAGCGCCCCGATTACGCCACCCACTCCGTGGCCCTGGCCGAACGCGCTGGCCAGCGGGCGGACCTGCTCAAATACGCGACTCAACCGCCGCTGGGCTTGCCGCCGCTGCCGGTGCCGCCGGATAACCCGCTGACGCCGGACAAGATCGAACTGGGCCGCAAGCTGTTCTTCGACCGGCGCCTGTCCCTCAACAACACCTTTTCCTGCGCGATGTGCCATGTCCCGGAACAGGGTTTCGCCAGCAACGAACAGGCCACCGCCGTGGGCGTCGAGGGCCGCACCGTCCGGCGCAATTCGCCCAGCGTGTACAACGTGGGCTATTACGCCCGGCTGTTCCACGACGGCCGGGAAACCAGCCTGGAACAACAGGTGTGGGGACCGCTGCTGGCCCACAACGAAATGGGGGCGCCGTCGGTGGGCTATGTGGTGGAGAAGGTGCGGGGGCTGGCGGATTACGCCGGGTTGTTCGAGAAGAGCTTCGGACGCGGGCCGTCCATGGAGACGCTGGGGATGGCGATTGCCGCTTATGAGCGCGTCTTGAATTCCGCCGATTCGCCCTTCGACCGCTGGCGCTATGGCAAGCGGGCCGATGCGCTGAGCCGGGCGGGGCAGCGGGGTTTCGCGCTGTTCACGGGCAAGGCGGGCTGCGCGGCTTGCCATGAAGTCGGCGATAAATCCGCTCTGTTCACCGACCAAGCGCTGCATAACACCGGGATTGGCTACCGGGCGGCGATGGGCGGAACTGCCGGGAAGCCGAAAATCGCGGCGGCACCGGGTGTGGTGTTTGAAATCGACCCGGCCCGGCTGGCTTCGGTGAGTGAGCCGAAGCCGAATGATCTGGGGCTATATGAGATGACCCAGAATCCCGCCGACCGCTGGAAATACCGGACGCCTTCGCTGCGGAATGTGGCGTTGACCGCGCCCTACATGCACGATGGCTCGCTGGCGACGTTGAAGGATGTGGTGCGGTTCTACAACGGCGGCGGCGTGCCCAACGAGAACCTTGACCCGCGTATCAAGCCGCTGAGCCTGACCGGGCGGGAGATGGATGATTTGGTGGAATTTCTCGGCGCGTTGACGGGGGCGAATGTGCGGGATTTGGTGGCGGATGCGTTCGCCGCGCCAGTGGGCGATCCGCGTTGAGGATAAAGACCGACGCGGTTTTAAAAACCGCGTCGGTCTATGGGTTTCCTCGTTAATCACCGTTTCAATAAAGCATCAATCAAATCATAAAGGCTGGGCGCGATGGATTCCGTTTCGCCATTGGTTTGCCACGCCAATGACGAGGGCGATTCCGGTGCCGCGACACGGGCCACCTGGACCCCTTGCTCGGTGTCGCGATTGGGGTTGGCGCTCCCGATGTGATAACGATGCTCGTCATAATGCAGATAATGCACATAGTTTTGCGGCTGATCGGCATAGGCCGGACGTGCCCGCCGCGCCGCCTGTTTATCCACACTGAACGGGGGATTACGGGACGAGAATAGATAATCCTGCTTCCCGAATTGCACCACGAAAGGCCGGGGCGCCACCAAGGCGTGTAAATCGGTGTCGTCGATATACTCGCGAATATCCGCATAGACCCATTGCCAGCAGGCGTGAGCGCCATTATGGGCCAGCACGCCATAATCCGCCGAAAAGCCCGAGGTAATTCCCATGGCGATGCGTGGGTCCATGGCCGCTGATACCGTAGTCATTTCCCCACCCAAGGATAGCCCGGTCACTATAACGCGGTGCGGATCGACATTGGGATGGGTCAGCAAATAATCCACCGCCCGCATCACATCCCAAGCCCGCTCGCCATTTTCCTCCCAATCGGTATCGAAGCCAGCGGCTTTAATAGAAGAATGCGGGCCATTGCCATTAGCGGGGTCATCCCCGTTTGAATAACCATCGCTATACAGTGGACTATCGTTGCGATGGGACATATCAATCGCCAACACAATATACCCGTGCCGCGCAAAAGAATCCCCATACCAAAACAGCGAATTATCTCCGCTCATCACCTGCCACGCGCTGCCGCCATGCCCATTCAGCGCCAATACGACGGGCAGTTTCGCGCCGCTCGGAATGCCCTTGGGCACCGCTAAATAAGCGTGAGCTTGCCGGGTCATCGGCTGACCGGGGTCATAAGGATTCGGCAGGGTATAAGTGAAGCGCAGTTCCGTCAGGCTGTAATTGGGCGGCCACGCGGTGGGATCGTCGTCCCGATTCGGCGGCAGCCGATCCGTGGGCACATTGACCGGCGCAATATGACTTCGCAGCACATCCACCTTCCGAGTAAGCGGCGGGGGATTACCCGCCATCATCAGATGCTCCAGCATCCGGCGAGTTTGTGCCTGCCAAGCGGCCCGATCCGCCGGGCTTTTTTCGCTTAAGCCATAGGTCAGCACCTCGGCCCGTGTGCCACTCCAAGGATAAGCGCCCGCCCCGTTATGCGTGAAGGTGCCGGAAATGGTGCGGCCCTGAACCATCCCGGAATAGCTTTGAACAAAATCGCCGCCATACCGGGTAAATACCAAATGGGTGCCATCCAAAGAATCCACCTTCAAATCATATTCAAGGTCTTCGCCATAGGGCGATGAGTAACTTTTAAACCGCCCGGTAAATCCGCCACCCGGGGGGCGGTCGATACGTAGACGGGCTTGATAAATATTATTAACGGTCAGCTCGAAAACCCGAGGAGCAATATCGTTATCGAAATAAGCCGCATTCCAACCCCTGACATGATGGCGATAATCCAGCCTTTGGGTTGGCTGGTCGGGCGAGGTCTCACTATGAGTGAAGCGGCCCACCCACACCCCCTCGACTATTAGAGATGTTCCCAAATTATCATAAGTATATTGTTCACAATTGTTACTTTAAGGCTGTCAGGGTAAAATCAAGCAATATTTCCCTCAATCTTTCCTTAATGGCACTCCTACGATGATCTTTACCAGCCTCGACGACATC
>NZ_JBTEKS010000448.1:0-3378 GCF_054333355.1 Methylomagnum sp.
GATTATGAACACGCTTTAAATGCCCCATCGGAGAGCGGTCATGCCAGTCTATCAACTCTTCTGCCCCGACTGCGGCCACGGCTTCAGCGGGATGGTGTTCGCCGGTACCCGCGAGCCGGAGGTGTGGGTGTGTTCGCGGTGCGGTGGGGAGCGGGCGCGGCCCAGGGAGGATGTCCCGCCTGTGCCGCATCCGCTGGAGGCTGCCCATGGATCGGGCTGCCCCTGTTGCGGCGGGAGCGGCCCGGATGACCGTTAGAACACTGGGAGCCGTTGCGTGATGGATGTCAGCACAGAACACTGGTCCGCCGGGCACTGGGCGGAAGAGATTGAAGCCCATCTCCATGCGAATGGCGGCGGGCAGCCATTCGTCAACATCAAAACCGACGACGCCCGCGAGTTCGACGCCATCTTCCTCGGCGGCGGCGCGGCGGGACGGTTCGGCGCCGCTTACCTCCGGGCCATGGGTGGGCGGTCGCTGATCGTGGACCGCTGGCCCTTCTTGGGCGGCTCCTGTCCCCATCACGCCTGCGTGCCCCACCATGTGTTCTCCGACGTGGCCGCCCAATTGATGCTGGAGCGGGCCTTCTCGGGTCGGCTGTGGTTCCAGGATTTGCGGGGCAAACAGGTGTCCATCCGGGAGATTGTCGAGATGTTCCGGCAAGGCCGGACCGGTCCCCACGCCTTCATGAACTACCAGAGCAAGGAGCAACTCGACCTGGAATTCGTGCTGGGCGCCGAAGCCCGGATCCTGGACGCCCACCGCGTGGCCGTGGCCGGAACCACCTACCGGGCCAAGAACCTCGTCCTCGCCACCGGCGCCCGCCCGAAAGCCTTGTCCATCCCGGGCCATGATTTGAGGGGCGTGTTCGATTACGCCAGCTTGGTGGACCGCCTGGATGACGAGCCGGGTTCCACCGCCGTGGTCATCGGCGGCGGCAAGACCGCCATCGAGTACGGCTGCTTCTTCAACGCCACTGGGCGGCGCACGGTCATCGTCTCGCGGGACCAGCCCCTGCCCATGATTCCCGACGCTGAAACCCGCCTCTTCCTGATCGAACGCATGAAGGAACAGGGCATGGAATTCCTGCCCGGCTCGGAATTGGCCGCTCTGGAGGGCGACGACCGGGGCCGGGTCCGGGCCGCGCTTATCCGCAGCCCGCAAGGCGGGAGCCGGATCGACACCGATTTCGTGTTCCTGGCCCAGGGACTCCGCCCCAATTCCGAGGAAGCGCGGGAAGTTCTCGGCGTCGCGGCCGATTCAGACGGCTTCATCCAAGTGGACAGCCGCCTCCGCACCTCGGTCGCCAACGTCTATGCCGTGGGCGACGTGGTCGGCTCGCCCATGGAAATGTTCAAGGCCCGCAAGGGCGGCATGTATGCGGCCCGCAACATCATGGGCGAGGAAGCCCATTACCAACTCGGCGACTATCCCGACTTCCTCCACACCCATTACGAGGTGTGCTGGCTGGGATTGGGCGAGGAGGAGGCCCGCGCCCGCTTGCCGAACGTGGTGGTGTTGAAGCTCCCGCCCGACAACCCGGACGGCCACCGGGTGGCGCTCCCCGCCGGGGACCGGCTGATGCTGTACGCCATGATGAAGCCGGAACTCACCGGCTTCCAGAAGCTGGTCATCGACGGCGATTCCCGCCGCATCGTCGGCGCTTTCCATGTGGGCTATGGCGCCAAGGACGGCTTCCAATACCTGGCCCCCATGGTGCGGAAAGGTCTGACGGTCGATGAGCTGGGCGAAATGGACGAGTTGTTCCTGAATCCTTCCTACTTCATCCAGCTTTGCCGCCTGCGGGCGGGGAGCAAAATTTTGAGGGGCATGTAGATGGCGGGACGGCTGGCGGGCAAGCACGCCATTATCACCGGCGGCGGCGCGGGCATCGGCCTGGCGACGGCGCGGCTGTTCGGACGGGAAGGCGCCCGCGTCGCCCTCGTGGATTTGGACGGAATACGGGCCGAAGCCGCCGGGGCCGAATTGCGGCGGGAAGGCGTCGACGCCCTGGCCCGCACCGCCGACATCACTGACGAACAAGCCGTGGCGCGGGTCTTCGGGGACATCATCGAGCATTTCGGCGGGACGGTTCACGCGCTGGTCAACAACGCCGGCATCGCGGAGTTCGCCGACATCGAAGACACCACCCTGGACGCCTGGAACCGCATCTTCGCGGTCAACGTCACCGGCGCCTTCCTGTGCTGCCGGGCCGCGCTGCCAGCGCTGAAACGGGAGGGCGGTGCCATCGTCAACTTGGCCTCCATCGCTGGTCTTGTCGGCTTTCCCCGGATGCCCGCCTATTGCGCGTCCAAGGCGGCGCTCATCGGGCTGACCCGGCAACTGGCGGTGGATTACTCGGGACTGGGAATCCGGGTCAATTGCCTCTGCCCTGGCCGGATCGCTGGCACCGAACTGGACCGCTGGATCATGGACCAGGATTCCGAGGCCGTCACCCAGGCCAAGCTGGCGAAATACCCCGTGGGCCGCTTTGGGCGACCGGAGGAAATCGCGGAGGCCGCGCTGTTCCTGGCTTCCGGGGAATCCGGCTTCGTCACGGGCACGGCCCTGACCATCGACGGCGGGATGACGGCGCTATGAAAGCCGCCATTCATACCCAACCCGACAAGCGCTGCGGCGTCGCCGAATTGGCCGCCCATGTGAGCGAAGGCGATTGCGTCGCCATCGGCGGCGGCCTGTCCTCCCGCGAGCCGATGGCGGTGCTGCGGGAACTGATCCGGCAGGGCACCGGCGGCCTGAAGCTGGTGGGTTCGGCCCACGGCATCGACGTGGACCTGCTGTGCGGCGCGGGTCTGGTGGCGGTGAGCGGCGAATCCTATGTGGGCTTCGAGCAGGATTTCGGCATGGCGCCCAATTACCGCCGGGCCTGCGAGTCCGGCGCGGTGGAGGTGCGGGATAGCTGCTGCTACACCCTGGTTCAGCAACTCCGCGCCGCCATCGCCGGGCTGCCGTTCATGCCCATGCGCTCGGCGCGGGGCACGGATTTCATGAAGCTGCATCCCGAGTTCAAAACCATGACCTGCCCCTACACCGGCGAGGAACTGCTGCTGGTCCCGGCGCTGCGGCCCGATGTGGCGATTCTCCATGCCCAATACGGCGACGCCCACGGCAACCTGCTGATTGAGGGACCGCCCGTGGCCGACCTGTTGTTCGCCAAGGCCGCGAAGAAAGTCGTCGCCACGGTGGAGGAACTGGTGTCCACCGAACAACTGGCGGACATGGGCGCCACCGTGCCCTATTTCTACGTGACGGCGGTGGCAGAAGTTCCCTACGGCGCCCATCCCACCGCCTGCTATCCCTTCTACGCCTACGACCGTCGCCACACCGCCGAATACCACCGGCTGGCGGGCGAGGGAGCG
>NZ_JBTEKS010000449.1:0-3376 GCF_054333355.1 Methylomagnum sp.
GTGCGTGCCTTGAACAAGCTGAAGCGGGAGGCACCGCCCGCCGATCCGACCACCAAGGACTGCCCGTTCTACGCGTCCGCCATTCCCGTCAAGGCCACGCGCTGCCCGCATTGCACCTCGTCTTTGAAAGGCGCTTGAGAAATCAAAAAGATCGACTCGGTTTCAAAAACCGAGTCGGTCTTTGCTTGCTACGGTGACGGATTGCATCCCGCCAAGGGATCTGATCCGTTCTTCATTTTCAGCCGTCGGCAAGCGCCTGAACCTTCGCCAGCACCTCGGCGGCGTGGCCCTTGACGGTCAATTTCCGCCATTCCGCCGCCAGCTTGCCTTCCGGGTCGATGAGGAAGGTGCTGCGCTCGATGCCCCGCACCTGCTTGCCATACATGTTCTTCATGCGGATGACGTCATACAGCCCGCACAAGGTCTCATCCTTGTCGGACATCAACTCGAAGGGGAATTCCTGCTTGCACTTGAAGTTCTCGTGGGATTTCAGGCTGTCCCGCGAGACGCCGAAAATGTCCGCGCCGAGTTCTTGGAATTGCGGGTATAGGTCGCGGAAATCCTGGCCTTCCTGGGTGCAGCCGGGGGTGCTGTCTTTCGGATAGAAATAAAGAATCACGTATTTTCCCGATAGGTCCGCAAGGCGCACGGTCTGGCCGGAGGTGGCTGAAACTGAAAAGTCCGGGGCGGGTTGGCCGAGGGTTGGAGTTGTCACGGGCGTTCTCCGGGGATAAGGCGATGAAAATGTAGGAGTGCGGGCGTCCCCGCCCGCTCGCGGCCAGGGATGGCCTAGCTCCTTTAGCGTTTGATGGGTTCGAGGATGGCGTCCAGATTCAACTGGTCGCAGAAGTCCAGGAATTCATCCCGCAGGCTGACGATGCGCGTCCCCGCCGGAATCTTCACGATCATGTGGGCGAGGAACAGGGACGACCCGGTGAACGGCGCGGGATAGCGGCTGGTGGACAGGTCCAGGATGGCGATGCCCCGGTCGGCCAGGAAGGCGCTCAGGTCGTGGATGTTGTTGATCTGGTCGGTGGCGAAAATATCCACGGCGTAGGGCAGGGCGCTTTCGTCTTCCGGCGCTTCCCGGTCCTGCGCCCGCATCATGGTGACTTTTAGGCCGTAGCGGTTGCCGAGATTCTCCAGGGCGTTCTCCAGCCGCACGATGTGATTCCAGTTGCCTTCCACGAGCAGGTGGCCGGCGAATTCCAGGCCCAATTCCGTCATCCGGCTTTCCAGGATGGTGCATTTGGCGTCCTTGATCGTGCGGGTCAGTTCCACGATTAATTCAGGGCGGTTCTCGCCCAGCACGGTAATCACGAGCTGCATGGTGGGGGCTTTCTCTACGGTGAAAAATGGGCAAAGTGTACCATCTAACCCCCCCGATTGCCGCCGCCCCAGGCCGGAGGGAAGGCGCGGGCGGGCGGGGCGGCGCGGTTGTCAGCGGCGGGCGGCGCAGGTAACATGCTCCTTTTGCCGAAGCCGAGTAGGGGTGCATGATTCAAGGTAGCATCGTCGCGCTAGTGACGCCGATGGAGGAAGACGGCGCGCTGGACATCGACAGTTTGAACCGGTTGATCGAGTTTCACATCGAGCAGGGAACCGACGCCATCGTCGCCGTGGGCACCACGGGCGAATCCGCCACGCTGGATGAGGACGAGCATTGCGAGGTGATCCGCGTCACGGTGGCGCGGGTGGCCGGGCGAGTGCCCGTCATCGCCGGCACCGGGGCCAACTCCACGCGGGAAGCCATTGCCCTGACCCAAAAGGCCAAGGAATTGGGCGCGGACGCTTGCCTCTTGGTCACGCCCTACTACAACAAGCCCACCCAGGAAGGACTGTATCGCCACTATAAAGCCGTCGCCGAGGCGGTGGAAATCCCCCAGATTCTCTATAACGTGCCGGGCCGCACCGGCTGCGACCTGCTGCCCGCGACCATTGGCCGACTGGCGGGCGTGCCCAACATCGTCGGCGTCAAGGAGGCCACTGGCAAGCTGGACCGGCTGGAAGAAATCCAGCGTCTGTGCGGGCCGGATTTCCTGCTGTATTCGGGCGACGACGCCACCGCCTGCGAGTTCTGCCTGCGGGGTGGCCATGGCGTGATTTCGGTCACGGCCAATGTCGCGCCGAGGCTCATGCACGACATGGTCGCCGCCGCCCGCGCTGGCGACCGGGCCAGGGCCGAAGCCATCGACCTCAAGCTGGCGGGTCTCCACAAGGACTTGTTCATCGAATCCAACCCCATCCCCGTCAAATGGTCCGTCCACGAGATGGGCTTCATCAAGACCGGCATCCGCCTGCCGCTGACCTGGCTGTCCGAGTCCTGCCACGACGCCGTGCGGGACGCGATGCGGCAAGCCGAAGTGGCGTGAATATTCCCCCTATGAATCGACTCGATTGCCGGAAGGCGCTGGTTTTATTGGGCGCGTCCGTGACGCTGGCGGGGTGCGACACCATCTCCAGTTGGTTCCCGGACAAGCAGAAGCAGTACCAATACAGCACTGAAATCCCCCCGCTGGAAATCCCGCCCGACCTGAGTTCCTCCACCATCGACGGCGCGAAGCGGGGCGCGGCGGGTTCCGACAGGGATTCCGGGTTAAGCCGGGAGGCTTCCGAGGTGAGGGAGTCGCCCGTGGCGGAAGCCCCGGAGAACAGCCCCGCCGAGTCCGAGCGTCCTAAGCGTTCCGCCAAGAGTCCCAAGCGGTCGGAAGCCGCGCCGACCCTGGCCCAAAGCTCCGACGACGTGCCGCTCATCGAAATCGAGGTGCCTTTCGAGCTGGCCTGGGTTGAAGTCGCCAAGGCGCTGGGGCGGATGGAACTGGAAATCACCGACCAAAACCGTTCCGACGGCGTGTACTACGTTTATTACGGCGGCGACCGGAAGCCCTATGAGGACCGTGGATTCTTCGGCGACATCGCCGAAGTGTTCGGCGCGGGTCAGGCGCTTTCCAAGGAATACCGCATCAAGCTGGAGCAAAAGGGCACGGCCACCTCGGTCTATATTTTGGATTCGGACAACAAGCCGCAGACCTCGGGGCCGGGTTTCGATCTCCTCAAGCGGCTGCACGAAACCTTGCAATCCGCCTCGGCGCCCGGTGCCAAGCCTGCGTCCGAAAAAACCTCACCCTAGCCGCCCGTTCCCTCTTTTTTAGGGCGGGGAAAGAGTCTCCCCGCCATCACCGCCCGGCCAGGACGGCGGCGCTTAAATCTCGCGAAGGTCCGAGCATGATCCTCAAATTTCCCGGTCCCCATTCCCTTTCCGATTTCCGGCGCGTCAAGCTTCTGGCGGACCTCAAGGCCATGGAGCCGACCGTCACCGATGTCGTCGGGGTTTATGTCCATGTGGTCGAAACCGCCCGCGCCCTGAGCGAGGCGG
>NZ_JBTEKS010000450.1:0-3370 GCF_054333355.1 Methylomagnum sp.
CTTGGCCGCTCTGCGGCCCATCGTTGACCTCCGCCGCTGGCGAAATTAACTCCGCCAGTTCCGATGCGGGACGCGGAGCGTCCCCGGCTGCATTCCCACGCAGAGCGTGGGAACGATCAGGGTTCCACCGCTCGCTCCACTGAATAACCGTGGCCGTCTCGGTGGGTTCTGGCAAAACGGGAAAATACCGCCCCACCGCCTCCCCCTGCTCCGCCAGCAGATACCCCGCCAAGTCGGAAATGTTCTGATATTCAAACAACAGGGTCGGGTACAACTCGATGCCAAAATCCTTCTCCACCTCCTGGGTGAAGCGGATCAGCATGGTGGAGTCCACCCCCAAGTCCATGAAGTTGTGGGTGCGGCTGATCTCCGCCGTGGGCACTTCCAGGCGGTCGCGGATGCGCTCGCAGAGATAATCCTCCACCCGGTTCCGCAAATCCGCCGGCACCGCCGCCGCTTCCGTAACGGGCCGACTGGCGGGCGCGGGCGTAGTAGCCGCCAGCGGGGCGAACCACGCAGCCACCTCGGGCACCAAATAGGGCACGCCGACGCTCTGGCTGGTGAAGCCTTCCAGCCGAACCGCCAGACGCCCGGCTTCGTCCAGCACATCAATGTCATGCACCGCCACCGCGCCCGCCAGCCGCACCAAGCGGGCCAGCGAGTAGCCCGCGCCCCGCAACGGCCCGAACACGCTCACACGCTCCACCGCCATGGGCAGATACAGCGCGGCTCGCGTTTCCGGCGACAGCAGCAGGGCGGCGAAGTGGGCACCGTACAGCAGGGCCGGATCGAGTTCGTAATCCGTGGCCGATGGCGCGACGGTGGTGAGCTTCGCCAGCACGAAATCCGGCCCGGCGTACAACTCGCGGATGCTGCGGAGTCCCGGCCCCACGCCATCGCCCAGCCGTCGGTACAGCATTTCGCCGGGCAAGGGCGAACCGGCCCGCGCCAGTATCTCGGCAAGATTCGGCGGCGCGTCCGGCTCGACACCCGCCCAGCCACGCACCACGCCCCGCGCCGCTTCGACGGGCGTTTCTTCCGGCGCACGGCTGGCCCGATGGCGCAATGTCCAGTGGTCCGCTTCGGGGTCCAGCACCACGCCGAGTTCCAAGGTTTCGCCGGGTCCGACATCCAAGCGCCCGGTCAGCCGGAAGCCTTCAATATAGATAACGCTGCTGGTAAAGCGGCATTTTTCCCCCTCTACCTGGGGGAGAGGGCTGGGGTGAGGGTGGTCAAATGAAGCTTTCCTTCCACCGTCATCTATGCTCACCGGCCCCGCCAATGCCGGCAGGTCGCGGGCCGCTGCCACCGCCAAGCTCAGGTGCAGCGCGGCCAGGAAGACCTCCCGGCCTTCCAGCCGATGCTCCCGCAACAGGCTTTCCCCGTAACGGAAGCGGCTGGTCTTGACCACGCCCGCCGCGCTTTGTCCCTGCACGCGGTGGATCAATGCCAGGGCGGCGGTTTCGTCCAGGGTGCCGCCCGCGACGGCATCGAAAATCTGTTCCAGGGTCCATGCCCCGGCGGCTTGCGTCCGGCTCATGAGCGTGCCCCCATCCGCCGGGACAGGGCCAGGGCTTCCTGGGTATCGACCTTCCCCGCCCGCAGGTCTTGCAGCAGGCTTTTGTAAAACTCATCGCTGGACGTGTCCTTCGGCCCACTCCCGCCGCCCCGACCAAAATCGGTCTTCCAATAGCGCTGGCGATTGAACGGGGTCACAGGCAAGGCCGGACGCCCCGCCGCCGCGTCCGCCGTGTCGGCTCCTTGCAGAATCAGATGGCAATTGGTGCCGCCGAAGCCGAAGGACGAAATCGCCGCCCGCCGTTCGCCGGGTGGCACGGTCCAATCCTGCGCCGTGGTGACGGGATAGAACGGCGACTCGCCGAACCGGAAGCGTGGGTGGGGATTCTGGCAATTCAAGGTGGGGGGAATCAGCCCGTGTTCCAGGGACAGCACCACCTTGATGAAGCTCGCCACGCCCGCCGCCCGCAGCAAATGGCCCAGGTTCGATTTCACCGAACCCACCGCGCAATAGCCCGTGCGCTCGGTGTGGCGGCGATAGACCTGCGTGGCGGCTTTGATCTCGATGGGATCGCCCAACAAGGTGCCGGTGCCATGGGCTTCCAGATAGCCGATGGTTTCCGGCGAAACGCCCGCCTCGTTGAGGGCCGCTTCGATGACCGCCATCTGGCCTTTGATGTTGGGAACCGTGATGCCCATGGTGTGTCCGTCGTTGTTGATGGCCGAGCCGAGAATCAGGCCGTGGATTTGGTCGCCGTCGCGCCGCGCCTGCGACAAGGGCTTGAGCATCACCAGCCCCGCGCCCTCGCCCATGACGAAGCCATTGGCCCGCTCGTCGAACACGTAGCTGTTGCCGTCTTCCGACAGCACCTGCGCCTTGCTGAAACCGATGTGGAAGAACGGGTCCAGCAACAGATCAATCCCGCCGACGATGGCCGCGTCCGCCTCGCCGCCGCGTATCAGGCGGCAGGCTTGGTGAATCGCCACCAGGGAGGAGGAGCAGGCGGTGTCGAGGGTTTGCGAGGGTCCGGTGAGGTTGAAGAAGTCCGACAGCCGCGCCGCCATCATATTGGTGCAGCGGTTGACGATGACGCGGGCCATCTCCTGCTCGTTGAACTGCTCGAAGCCCGACGCGCAATAGGAATTCATCCCGCCGCCGATCAACACGGCGGTGCGAGTCCCGGCGATGTCCTCGGGCCGGTAGCCGGCGCGGTCCAGCAGTTCGCGGGTGAGTTCCAACAGGATGCGTTGCTGCGGGTCCATGGTCACGGCGTCGGCGTCGGTCAGCTTGAACAGCCCGGCGTCGAACTTATCCACATCGTCGATGAACGCGCCCCATTTGGAATAGCTCTTGCCGGGGGCGTCCTTGTCCGGGCTGAACCATTGCTCCATGGGCCAGCGCTCGGGCGGCACTTCGGTGATGAGGTTGCGGCCCGCCGCCAGATTGTCCCAGTAGGCTTCCGGCGAGGGCGATTGGGGAAAGCGGCAGGCCAAGCCGATCACGGCGATGGGTTCCGGCCCGGTGGCTGCTGGGATGGCTTCCACACGGGGCAGCGGGGCGGGTTCCGGTTTGGGGAAAGAGACCGCCAGCGCCGCCGCACTGCCGACCGTCACCCGCTCCACAGCCACAGGACGGGACGCGGGTGGTTCCAAGGTTTCCGGCACTGCAACGGGTTCGGGTTCGGGTTCGGGTTCGGCGATGGCTTCAGGCACATCATCGGCGGGCACATCCGCCGCCCGCAGAATCCCGTTCTCCACCATATACCCCGCCAGCTTGCGGATGGTGTCGTATTCCAGCATGGCGTTGGGGTCAATGGCCTGGTCGTACATCTCCTCGAAGTGGTTGAGCATC
>NZ_JBTEKS010000451.1:0-3356 GCF_054333355.1 Methylomagnum sp.
CGGGACTACAAACGTTAAGCGTCAACAGCCACCGTCGTCGACTCGGCTTCCGGCAGGTCCGCCTCGCCATCGGGGTTTTGTTCGATTTGAGCCACCACCTCGTTGGAGGCGAGCATCATGCCCTTGCGGTAATAATCGCCAGCGGCGGCGAAATCCTTCTTGGCATAGAGCAAATCGCCCATCAGCTTGCAGCCCTCCACGCTGGGTTCCTCGGCCAGGCTGCGTTGCAGGTAGTCGGTGGCCTTCTCGGTTTGACCGATCCGCAGGGCCAATTTGCCCAGTATGCGCAGCAACACCGCGTCGTTGGGATGGGGACCCAGCCAGGTTTCGGCGTGATGAATCTGCTTCTCGGTGTCGGCCATTTGTATGCAGCCGTACAGCACCAGCAAGGTTTCGTTCCAGTCCCGGCCAATGGCGAGGCGCAAGCCTTCCTCCACTTCCGAACCCGCGCCCGCTTCAATCATGGCGGCGAAGTACAGTGTCTCGATGCCGATTAGATTCCGCACATGCTCGGGCACATGTCGCCAAATCTCACGCAGCACAGAGGCGTCGCGGGTTTCCGCCTTGCGCTTGAGCAGGGCGCTGTAGGTCTCGGTTTCCAGTAGCTTGATTTCCGCCTCCATCAGCACCTTGTTCTTGTGCAGGGCGGGCATCAAGCGGTGCAGTGCCTCCCAATCCTCCATCTGCGCGTAAGCCTGATGCATGAGCCGCAACACCGAGGCGTGGCTGGGCGCGATGCGATCCAACTGGGTCAGGGATTCCAAGGCGTCATTGAACTGCCGGGTGGACAATTGCAATTCGACGCGGGTGAGACCGACCGCCAGCTCCGCTTGCGGCATGGTCTGGTGGGCCAGCTTGAGGTATTCGTCGCGTTGGTCGTGGGCACCCCGCGAATGGGCGGCGCGGGCGGCGGTGAGATAGTTGAGGAGTGGCAGTCCGCTGTCGGCGGCATGGCGGATTAGGTTGCGCTCGGCCTTTTCCCAGTTGCCCTCCGCCGTCTCGATCAAGCCGGACAGCAGGGCTTCCTGGGAGCGCTTGCTGCGCTGCTCGGTGCTGCGCTGCTTGAGGGTCTGGGGCAGCCGTGCCGCGCCGAAGGTCAACCGGATCGACACGTAGAGCAAAATAAAGCTCGCGGTCAGGGCGACAGCCATCACATACAGGGAGGTCTCCAGCGCCCAATGGCCGATGCCGATGATGACGTAACCCGCGTCGTCTTGCGAGGTTAGGCGATGGTAGCCATAACCCACAATGGCTAAGACCAGGAAAAACGCGGCGAGCGAAAAGACGATTTTTCTTCTCACTGCTTTACTCCCTGATCGGAATCGGGCCGCATTTCCTGCTGAGGCGCCGCCGGTGGTTCGGCGGATGGCGCTTTGGCACCGGACTTTTTGGCTTCGGCTTCCTCGGCTTCAAGGCGGAGCCGTTCAATGTTGCGCAGGAGGCTCAGGGACTTGCTGATGTCCGGGAAGGGCACGGCGATGGACTGGTTCTGCAAGGCGCCTAGTTCGCTTCGCAACTCCTTCGTTTCGGGCGCGTCGGCTTCGAAGTGCTCGCCCAGCCATTCGTTGGCGGAGGTCAGGCTGTCCTTATAAAGGGTTTCGTCACCCCGCAGCAGCGCGGTGCGGGTGGCTTCCAGCTTGAGCAACAGGATTTGACGGATGCCTTCGGCTTCGGCGGGGGTCAGCACGGCTTCGATGGGGCGGTCGGTGCGCCGCACCGTCACCAAGCCCTTGAGGTCTTTCAGGGCCGAATCCAGCGGGTCTTTTTCCTCGACGTCGCCCTCATTCTCGGACGGGCTGTCTGATCCGGGCTTCGTGGCGTGTTCCTTGGCGTCGTCCGCGTGCGGGAGGAACAGGGGCACATTCTTGACCTTTTTCTCCAGGGTCAGGAGCTTCGAGGATATGCCCACCACGTCGGGGGCATTCATTTTCTTGAGGACATCGATTTCCTCGGCCAAGGCTTCCCGCACCTTGAACACCGCCGGGTCGCCACTGTCGTGCAGGCGTTGATCCGCCGCTTCCATGGCCGCCAGCACCGATTTCACGTCGCCGATCAAGTGCAATTTCTGGTTGGCGATGCTGAGTAGGTACTCGGCGTCGGCCACCATCAAATCGCCCCGGCTCTTGTTGAGCTGGCGCTGGATGTGCTGCACGTCGTTGCCAAGCTCGTTGCGGGTCGCTTCCAGCCGGTCGCTCAGGCGGGCGGCGTGTTCCCCGAGGCTGCGCTCAAACTTGGAATCTTCCGTGCTGACCTGAGTCTGGACCGTCGCCATCTGCGAATGCAGGGTCGCCATCTCGGACTGCATGGCGTTCATCTGCCGGGTGACTTCCAGAAGCTGCTGGTCCTTATTGGTGATTTGCCCGCCCAGTCCTTCCTGCCGGGAGCGCAATTCCTGCAATAGGAAAAAGCCGCCGACGGAGATCGCCATCACGGCCAGCAGGACGACATAGCCAACCCAGGCCATGCTGCGGGTCTTTTTGGGCTTCGATGGCGCGGCGGGTTTGTCGGCGATGGCCGGTTCAACCGGTGGCCGCGCAGGTTCGGCGGCGTCTTCGGTGGCGGATGTCAATGCTTTTTCCTCGTCAACCAATGCTGTATCCCCGTCAATGAGTGGTCTTTAGGTCTTGTTCGGAATATTCCACGTTGCCCGAGAGCGGCGGCGGGGCTTTCCCGTCCCGATGAAGTCGAATGAGCGCTTGCACCAGCCCTTGGTCGTTGGCCTGATTGGCCTCGGCCACCCGGTGCCAGCCTTGTTCGCGGGCCAGTCCCGCGATGCGTGCGCCGAAGACCGCCAAGGGAGTCTGATAGGCGAATTCGGCCCCGGCCTCTCCCAAAAGTTCCATCAAGTGGGTCAGGGCTTCGCCACTGGTGGCGACCACCGCGTCGATGCCGTCCTGTCGCCATTGCCTCAGACGGGCCGAGGCGTCCGGCGGCGGGTCGGCCCGCCGGTAAAGTTCCGCATAAGCCGTGGCCGCGCCCCGCTGGTTCAACTCATCGGCGAGATGCTCGCGGCCTCCCACGCCCCGCACAATCAACATCTGTTGGCCCGCGACATGGGCCAATTCCGGGGAGGCCAACAGGGATTCGCTATTAAACTGCGGTTTAGGGATAAGGTCTACCCGCACTCCCGCATTCGCCAAGGCTTTTGCAGTGGCTTCGCCCACCGCCGCAATGCGCGTCCGGGGCGATAGCCGGTCGTTCCAGTCACCCGCCGCCAGGGCAAACCGCACGGCGTTGGCGCTGACAAAAATCAACCAATCCCAGTAATCCCGCCGGTTCAGCAATTCGACCGCCGCCCGGTTGTCCTCCACCGGGACGATTTCCAGCAGCGGAAACCGCAAGGCCCGGCCTCCCAC
>NZ_JBTEKS010000452.1:0-3317 GCF_054333355.1 Methylomagnum sp.
CGATGCTGGGTGCATGGTGCTTCCGATTAAGATTAAGGATCGTCAAACCGTCGTTAAAAACCGGGCCGGGAATAGGATATGCAAAAAGTATTGCATCTGGTTTGCGAAGCTGGCGAATTTACGGCATAAAGCTTTCAAACCCAAGTGGGTTCGCCGGTGCCGACAAAGGTTTCTCCGGCGGCCTCTATAATCAGGACTTACGCAGCGGCAGCCGCCATTTTGCGCAAGCCCTGATAATAAGTATCACGAGCCATTCAATCCATTCCAATAATAATTCATCACCATGCAAGAGTTCGACAATCCGACCCTGGCCCGCTTGGCCCAAGGCATCAAAAGCTTCCAAGAACGCTTTTACGACCGCGAACCGGAACGGATGCAAGCCCTGGTGGAACAGGGCCAGCGCCCCGAGGTGCTGCTGATTGCGTGCAGCGATTCGCGGGTGGACCCGGCCTTGCTGACCGACGCGGCCCCCGGCGATTTGTTCGTGGTGCGGAATGTGGCCAATCTGGTCCCGCCCTACCGGCTGGACGGCAGGTACGATGGTGCCCGCGCCGCCATCGAGTACGCCGTGCGCGACCTGGGCGTGAAGCACATCGTGATTCTGGGCCACGCCCAGTGCGGCGGCATCAGAGCTTTGCTGAACACCGTGGCGGGCCAGAAACCGCAACGCGATTTCATTGGCAGTTGGGTCTCCATCGCCATGGACGCCTGCTGCCATTACGTCCTGGAGCGGCTCACGCCCACCGACAGCGAGGACGGCGGCGCTTTGGCGGAAATGGACATGGACCAACTCCGCGCCCATCAGCACCTCGTCGAGCGGGCGGCCATCCAAGGCTCCATCGACAATCTCGCCACTTATCCTTGGATCGCCGAGCGCGTGAAAACCGGGGCGCTGTCCCTGCACGGCTGGTGGTTCGACATCGAAACCGGCGATTTGTGGACCGTTACGCCCGATAACGCCAGCTTCCTGCCGGTCCTCGACTAGCCCCCGGCGATGCGCAAGCCCGACCACATCGTCTACGGGACCGACGACAGCCCGCCGCCCCGGATTGCCTTCATCCTCGCCTTGCAGCAAATGTCCTTCCTGGGCACTTATCTGGTGGTGTCGCCGCTGTTCGCCCGCAGCCTGGGGCTGGACCACGCGCAATCCCTGCAACTGATTTCGTCCACCCTGCTGGCGTCCAGCCTGGGCGTGGTGTTGCAGGCCACCCGGATGGGCGGCGTGGGTTCCGGCTTGCTGTGCCCGGTGCAGGCCACCTCGTCCACCTTCGCCGCGCTGACCCTGGCCAAGACGGCGGGTGGCCTCGGCGCCATGTTCGGCATGGTCGGGGTGTTGGGCCTGTCGCAGATGGTGTTCGCCCATTTGTTCCAGCGGCTGCGGACCATCTTCACGGTGCAGGTGGCCGGTCTCGCGGTGATGCTCATCGGGCTGGGGCTGGGCTTCAACGGCGTCAAGCTGATGCTGGGGGCCGGTCCCAGCGGCCACGCCCACGGTTCAGAGGAGGCCCTGCTGTTCCTGCTGACTTTGGCGCCGATGATCGGTTGCAACGTGTGGACCACGGGCTATCCCCGGCTGTTCTCGGCGTTCCTGGGGTTGTCCTGTGGCTTCGGCGGCGCCTGCCTGTTGGACGCCATCCCGGCGGAAGACTGGGACATCCTCAGTCATGCGCCCTGGTTCTACCTGCCCGAGCCGATGCATATCGGCTGGGCGCTCGATCCCAACGCCATCCTGCCCGGCATCGTCACGGGCCTGTTCCTGGCCTTGCACGGCTTTGGCGCTTTGGTCGCGGCGCAGCGCTTCAACGACGCCGACTGGAAGCGCCCCGATCTCCAGTCGGTGCGGCGCGGCGTCCTGGCGGAGGGGCTGACCAACCTGCTCAATTCCCTGCTGAACGGCCTGCCCCTCACCTCCAGCGGCGGCGCGGTGGGCCTCGCGGCGGCGACGGGCTGTACCAGTCGGCGGGTGGCCTACTGGCTGGGCGGCTTGATGGCGCTGTTGGCCTTCATGCCCAAGGCCATCGTGTTTTGGGACATCCTGCCCGAGCCGGTGATGGGCGCGGCGCTGATTTTCCTGGCGGCGTTCACCACCTTGGCGGGCTTGCAGGTCATCGCCTCGCGCCTGCTGGACAACCGCAAAGTCCTCACCGTGGGCATCGCGCTGATTCTGGGGGTCAGCTACGAACCCCTGCGGGCGGAATTCCAGGACGCGGCCCCCGAGGCGTTGAAGGTGTTGATGTTCTCCGGCGTGGGGCTGGGGGTGTTGGCGGCGGTGCTGCTGTCGGCGCTGTTCCGGGTCCGCGACCACACCCGCGACCGGCGGTCCTTCGACGCCCGCAGCAGCTCCCTGGACGACGTGGTGGCTTTTCTGGAGCAACAGGGCCGCCGCTGGGGAGCGCGGGCCGAGGTGGTGCGCCGGGCCGAATACGCCACTTGGCAGGCGTTCGAAATCCTCACCGAGCATGGTCTCGTGGACCCGGCGGAAAGTTTGTCCGGGGCCATTGAAATGGAAACGGTTTTTAACGAGTACAGCTTTACGGTGATACTGTATTACCCCGGCGAGGCGCTTTCCCTCAGCCTGCACCCGCCCACCCACGAGGAGATGCTGGAAAACGAGGACGCGGTGCTGTTGATGGCGGGCTATTTGTTGCACCGGCTGGCGGATCAGGTCCGCACCCGCGCCCACGCCGGACGGGCCGAATTACGATTGATTTTCAACGATTGAGAGGAGCTAAGCGCATCATGTTGAGCATTTCTTCGACCCCCCAGGGCGAGGGTCTGATTATCGGGTTGATTGGACGCATCGACGTCACCAGCGCCAAGGATTTGGAGCGGCATTGCCTGGCCTGGATCGACCAGGGCCAGCGGCAACTGATCTTCGATTTCACCAAGGTCGATTACATCAGCAGCGCGGGGCTGCGGGTGTTCCTGTTGATCGCCAAGCGCTTGGGGGCGGCGCAGGGCGCGATGCGGCTGTGCGCCATGAATGCCACCTTGCGGGACGTGTTCGAAATCAGCGGGTTCAGCAAGCTGTTCACCATTCTGCCGACGGTCGCGGAAGCCTTGTGACCCGTCGTTCAATCCCTTGGAATTAAAGCGATGCGCATAAAAAAAATAATAGGGCCGCTATGGTTGGCGCTGGGTGTTCTCGATCCGCACGCCCCGGTATTCGCGGATGAAAAGAAAGGCGACGGTGACGATTTGGAAGAGGAGTTGCGCTTTCTCCGGGCGGAAAGCGTCGTGGTCACGGCCTCGAAAACCGTCGAGCAGGTGGATAAATCCGTCGCCACCGTCACCGTGATCCCTGAGCGGATGATTCG
>NZ_JBTEKS010000453.1:0-3299 GCF_054333355.1 Methylomagnum sp.
CGTTCCCACGCTCCGCGTGGGAATGCAGATGGGGACGCTCCGCGTCCCGTGTCCCGTCCAGCGACGGTTCTATCTGGAGTCCGAACTTTAGTTTGGACGAAACCCCGGTGGCTGACGGCCCTGTCCAAACTGAAGTTCGGACTCCAGACCTTTGCCGCCGCCGGGGCAGACACGGGACGCGGAGCGGCCAAGGATGCATTCCCACGCGGAGCGTGGGAACGATAATCTTGTTATGGTCCGGCCTCACGTTCGCCGCCCCGACCCTCGACCTGCTGCAACTCTACGAGCAAACCCTCGCCACCAACCCCGCGCTCAAGGGCCGGGAATATTCCATCGAACAGGCCCAAGCCCAGGAGGACCAAGCCCTCAGCAAGCTGCTGCCCCAGGTGTCGGCCAGCGGGAATCTTTCCTGGAACGACTTCACCCAGGCCGAAACCAACCCGCTAACCCGCCAAACCCGCACCGTGAACAGCGCTTATGAAGGCGTGCGCGGCATCATCCAGGCCCGCCAAGCCCTGTTCGACCTGCCGTCGTTCCTGCGCTTCCAGGTGGCGGGCGAAACCATCAAGCAGACGGAACAAGAACTGGAGTCCACCCGCCTCGCGGTCACGGCGGATTTGATCGACCGCTATCTCGGCGTCCTCGAAGCCTCCGACGAGATGAGCTTCGTCCAGGGCGAAAAGGCGCTGACCAACGGCGACATGCAGCGCATCCGCCGCATGTTCGAGCGGCAACTGGCGATGGTCACGGATGTCTATGAAATCGAGGCGTATTACCAAGCCCTGCTGACCCGCGAAATCGAGGTGGACAACGCCAAGGCCGTCGCGCTGGAAAAGCTGCGGGAAACCGCTGGCGTGCCCGTGCCCGAAGTCGCGCCGCTGACCCGGGACCACTTGCCGGACGTGCCGGGCCAGGAAGCGCAATGGGTGGAAGAGGCGGGCCGCAATCATCCGACCTTACGGGCCTTGGAACACGCCGTCGAGGCCGGGGAAAAGCTCATCGCCAGCGCCCGCGCCGAGCATTTGCCCCAGGTGGCCTTGCAACTGTCGGAGACCTACGCCGACAACGGCGGCTTCGATAACCGCCAGTTGCCCCGCTACAACGTCGGCACGGTGGGGCTGCAATTGAACGTGCCGCTTTATTCCGGTGGCGGCATCGAGGCGGCGGCGCGGGACGCCACGGCGCGTTATCAAATGGCGGTGGAGAAGCGCACGGAGAAGCGCCGGGAAATCGAGCGGCAGACCCGCACCGCCTACCTGAACGCCCGCACCGGATGGGCGCGGGTCGATTCCACCGGGCGGGAAGTCGAGGCACGGGAAAAAGCCCGCGCCGCGCAGGAGCGGAGCTATCAACTGGGCACCGCCACCATCGTGGCCTTGTTGGAAGCGAAGAAAAATCTATTGAAAGCCCGCTTCGAGCAGGCCCGCGCCCGCTATGACTACGTTCGCGCTCTGGTGGCCCTGCGGTTGTGGACGGGGAGCCTGTCCCAGAAGGATGTCGAGGACATCAATTCCTGGCTGGCCTCGGCCAAATAGGATGGGTGGAGGCGCACACGACGGGATCGAAGCCTTTGGCGATTCTTGCCGTGCGCCGCAACCCATCATGCCAACCTAAATCGTGGGAGCGGGCTTCAGCCCGCGCTCCATTACTGATCGTGGGCTGAAGCCCGCTCCCACCCTTTTAGTCGATAATACGGTTTTCAACTTCCAAGGTAGCCAGCCATGAACAGCGAAGAACGCCGACTCCTGACCGATTTCCTCGACCAAATGAAGCAGGCCAGGGGCTTTCAGAAAGACCCAGACGCCGCCGCCCTGATTTCCGCCGCCGCCGCTCAACAACCCGACGCGGCCTACTTGCTGGTGCAAAAAGCCTTACTGCAAGAGCAAGCGCTGAATGCCGCCAAATCCCAAATCGCCCAGCTACAAGGCCAACTGGAACAGGCCCGTGCCCGCAGCGCCGCCCCGCCCCGTAGCGGTGGCGGCTTCCTGGGCGGGAGCGATCCGTGGGCGGCTCCAGCGCCAACTCGTCCCGCGCCCGCCGCGCCTTGGGCTGGGGCGGCACCACAAGCCCCGGCGTCCGGCGGTGGGTTCGGCAGCTTCCTCGGCACAGCGGCGGCGGCGGCGGCGGGCATCGCGGGCGGTGCCTTTTTGTTCCAAGGGCTGGAAAGCCTTTTGGGAGGACACCACAACTCGGGGAGCGGCTTTTTGGACTCGGCGGATATAAACCCGGACCACGCCCAGAATGTCACCATCAACGAGTATTACGGCTCCGACGATAACCAGCCGGACCAGGACACCCAGGACAATGATTTCGACCCAGGGCTGGATGATTTCGACACCTACGATGACGATGACGGAAGCCTGAGCGTGTAAACCGACAACTCATAGGGTGGGTGTGGGCGCACATCCGGCGAACCATCCCGACAATCTTGTTCCCGCCGTGCGCCGTAACCCGCCATGCTGATTAGGGCGATGGGTTACGGCGCACGAAGCGATTCCTTGAAATACAAAGCCTTGCGTTGTGCGCCTCCACCCACCTTATAGTCCAGAATTCCCACGGACTCACGGCAAATCGAACAGCAACAATTCCGCCTCCTCGACCGCCTGGATACGCAGCCGGTCTTCCCGTTCCAGCCCCAACGCATCGCCCGCTTCCAAACGCTCGCCGTCGATGTCCACCCGGCCCCGCGCCACATGCAGCCAAGCCCTTCGACCGGGCGCGAGGGTCTGCTCCAGCGTCGTTCCCGCCGACAGCAGCGCGGCGTGAACGGCCACATCCTGATGAAGCTGAATCACGTCCTCCCCGCCCGTCGCGCCCACGATGGCATGGAAGCGATCCCGTTTGAGGGCCGGGTCCACATCGACCTGCCTGTAGCGCGGCGGCGTGCCCTTGATCTTGGGTTCGATCCAGATTTGCAGCAGATGCACCGGCGTGTCCTTCGAGGCGTTGAACTCGCTGTGCCGAATCCCGCTGCCCGCGCTCATGTATTGCACCTCGCCCGCCCGGATGACCGAGCCGTTGCCTAAGCTGTCCCGGTGTTCCAGCGCCCCATCCAGCACGTAGGTCAGGATTTCCATGTCGCGGTGCGGATGGGTGGGGAAGCCGCCGCCGGGCTTGATGACATCGTCGTTGATGACCCGCAGCACGCCGAAGCCCATGTGCTTGGGGTCGTAATAATCGCCGAAGGAAAACGTGTGATGGCCGTCCAGCCAAGGCAAGTGGGTTTGTCCCCGATCCGTTCCTTTGCGTAGCGTCTTCATGGTCGCCTCCGTTGGAAATTTTGAAAGGCCGTTTGGTCC
>NZ_JBTEKS010000454.1:0-3288 GCF_054333355.1 Methylomagnum sp.
GGCCGTGCTTGCCGCTCCCTTGCGGCGGCCGGCCGCGCCGCAAAGTCAGGGTTGCTGGATGGTGCAGAATGTTGCTTCAAACCAACTCACTGTTGGGATTGTCTAAAACCGCGATATGCCCGTTAATTCCTCGTGATTGAAGATCTACGCCAGACGATTTGGCTGCTCGCTCCGTGCCTTGGAACCGATACTGCCCGTCCGGCCATTCAGTATGCCTGTAGGCGATTGGCGCCTGCGGCTTGCCCAACTGCATGGCGAAGTCCACGTATTACCGCTCAGGTCCGGTGACATTGCCGCCTCGAGAACCTTTCGCCAAGGCCGATGCCGACTCGAAAGCAATTGGGGTAGATGGCCACGGCGCGCCTTTATTCAGATGATTACGTCCAACTCACAGTCCGCCGTCTCGGTCGAGTAGCGCCCAACATGCGGCGGGGGGGCTGGCGTTTGCCCATTGATGGGCTGCCGAAGATAAAAAGCGCCCGCGCTCCGCGCCCGCTAGTTTAGGTCTCGCCGTAGGTTCAGGAGGGAACGCTTGCACCACAGCCGACGTTGATGGCACAGCGACACGTAACTCGGATTTCTTGGTATGTCCCAATTCGCTGCTGAGGGGCCCACGCACCCTTCAAGCAAAGGCACCGTGGGTGGGCTAATCAAGTCCGCCCTTGTCTACGCTCTTCTTTCCGCCATTCCGCCCGCCAAACAGGGCATAGCCGTTCCGCATCCGGGAGGAGCCGGTGCGGCGCAGAGTGTCCGGCCAGCGCCGCGATCGGCTGACGTTAAGCAAGAGGAACGAGCTGCCGAGGATGGTCGTGGTCGTCATGCGAGTGCCCCCTGGCAGATTCCGTGGGCCGGCTGGAAAGACATCTTGTGGCGTACTTATGCCCGCATTGGGGATGATCGGCTGCTTGCAGTCGCTGCCGGCGTAGTTTTTTACGGGTTACTTGCGATATTTCCGGCAATTACCGCGTTGGTGTCGCTGTATGGGCTGTTCGCAAAAGCCTCGACAATCAGTGAACATCTCGCCCTCGCCAGCGGGGTACTTCCAGCCGGCGGGATGGAAATTATTCAAGAGCAGATCAATAGGATCACAGCAAAGGGTGACGCCAAGCTCAGCTTTGCGTTCGCTGCAAGCTTGGGATTGGCTCTTTGGAGTGCCAACGCCGGAATGAAGGCGGTGATTGACGCGCTTAACGTGACTTACGGTGAAAAGGAAAAGCGAGGGTTCATCAAGCTCAACCTGGTCTCTCTCGCCCTAACGGGAGGCGCGATCCTGGCTCTGCTTGTGGCTATCGGGGCGATCGTGGTCCTGCCACTGGTGTTATCGTACATCGGTTTAGGAGGCTGGACTGAGACACTGCTTCGGCTTCTGCGCTGGCCTCTCCTGCTCTGTCTGGTGATTTTCGGTCTGGCTGTTCTGTACCGGTTTGGACCAAGCAGAGAATCCCCTCGTTGGGAGTGGATCACCGCTGGTAGCGCTTTTGCTGCTGTAGCTTGGCTTGGCGGTTCAGCCCTGCTTTCATGGTATCTGGCGAATTTTGCCCATTACGATGCCACGTATGGCTCCCTGGGCGCTGCGATCGGCATGATGATCTGGATGTGGATGTCATCGATCGTGATTTTGCTGGGCGCTGAACTCAATTCTGAGGTCGAACATCAAACCGCGCGCGACTCGACTACGGGGCACGAAAGGCCAATCGGCGAACGTGGAGCCGCAATGGCGGACACGGTCGGGCGATCAAGCTGAATGCGGGAAGGCCGTCCGAAGCGTCCACGCTAGGCGCGCCGCTGGCGGTCTCGAAGGACCAGTCGCCATAGCCGCACGCGGTCGGGACGCGAGGCAGTACGGGCACCAGGACGCGTGGGGGACCGATAATCGTCCGGGGCGGCGATGGTGGCCCTGACGGCGGGCTGACGACCGAGGGTTGGGTCGGGGTGCCGGATGGTGCAATATTGTCGTAGATGCCGCGCTGACAGGCCCCTCGGAAGAAGGCGAAGGTGCGGTCGTGCGCGTCGAACACCATCTCCTCGAATAGGCCCCGATTTGCGGGCCTTTCGCGGTTTAAACGAGGGGCGTGCGGTCTCTGCCGCGCCCTGAGGTCGCGATAGCGGGCGATTTTCGGCACCCGGTCTCTGCGCTCTCCAAACCCGTTCCTGGCGCAGGCCTGAGTTGCAACGCCCGAGGTCATCCGCCGCCTAATCGAGGCCGAGCTCAAGGCGAAGCCATCCCGCAATATGCGGATGGCCTGCTACACGCAGGAGGAGATTGCCGAAAACCGTGTGCTCGTACGCGCCTTCGGGCCCCGCATGGTGTGCACCCGGTGCGGGATCGTCGGAGCCGACGCGCGGCCGAACTGGCGCGAGCACAGAACGAAGGGGAGGTGACGGACATCCCTCCCCGCCGCCTGGTTCGTCGGCGCGCGGGCGTGAGTTCCGGACAGACCCATTGCCGGATGAGCTTCCTGGGACCATGTGCAGATTGCGGGAGCAAAGCGGGTCCGTTCCTGGCCGCACTGCTTCACAGGGCCCCGGCTGCCGCGACTCGGCCGGGGCCGCGTGTGAAGGGCTGTGCGCCCTTCCTACTGTCAGCCATGAGCGAGATGATTAATGCCGGCCAAAAGAAAGGTCGCTATAGCGGCACTTGCACTCGCCGCGCAAATCACTGACCCACCCCTCGGCGTCCATGCCCGCGACTATGGCCAATACGGGGATATCCCCCAACACATCCGCGATTGGTTCAAGGCGCTGAAAAACCCGCAGAATGGAAGAAGTTGTTGTGACCAATCCGACTGTGCGCGCACAGAGGCGCGCACGCATGGTGACCAATGGCAGGCCCGAGCTCCGGACGGGTCATGGATAACCGTCCCTTCCGATAGTGTTGTATATAATCAAGGTAATCCTACCGGCGAGCCTATTTTATGCGCCGATGCCCCCACGGAGAAGGGGTGGCGAGTGTTGTGCTTCGTTCCTGGCCCTGGCGGATGACCTACTACCGGCGCGGCATCGTCCAGAACCCGACCACATTGAGACCAAGGAAGAATTGCTGGGCAAGTACCAGAAGTTGCATGCCTGACGGAATACGCTGCGGCGCATTCCAGCCCCGAACTGGCGGGAGTTCCGGGCCGCGGGGAATTGGCGAACCGGGCCGCCGTCACCACATAGGTCCAGCGGCCTCGGCCGCGCCCCCCCTCGCGGTCGATTTCAGCACGGATGTACCAGCGGCCCAGCCGCGAGCGGGGAAGCCGGGCTGGCCCCGGCAGGATGAGTTTCGGTTGGCTTGCACGATTCAGA
>NZ_JBTEKS010000455.1:0-3288 GCF_054333355.1 Methylomagnum sp.
CATCGCCTTCATCGAGGGCGAAGTCCGCCGGGCGGGCAGGCCGCTGGCCCCGGTCGATGAACACAGGGCCATCGAAATCCTCCCGGCCCGGCGGCACGGCTATCTGTCCTTGCTGAGGGTGCTGTTCCGGCGCTATCCGTCCCGTGCGGCGCTGGGCGCGACGCTGATGATCAGCCAGTCCTTCCTGTACAACGCCATCTTCTTCACCTACACCCTGGTGCTGACCCGCTTCTACGGCGTCGATCCCGCCGCGGCGCCTCGCTACCTGCTGGCCTTCGCCGCAGGCAACCTGATGGGGCCGCTGGTCTTGGGAACCCTGTTCGACACCCTGGGCCGCAAGACCATGATCGCGGGCACCTACCTCCTGTCCGGCCTGTTGCTGACGGGCAGCGCTTTCCTATTCAAGGCGGGGGTGTTGAACGCCACCACCCAGACGCTTTGCTGGTCGGCCACCTTCTTTTTCGCCTCCGCCGGGGCCAGCGCGGCCTATCTCACGGTAAGCGAAATCTTTCCGCTGGAAGTGCGGGCCCAGGCCATCGCCGTGTTCTTCGCCATCGCCCAGTGCTTCGGCGCGTTGGGACCGGTGCTGTACGGCCACCTGATAGGGGAGGGCGGGGAGCCGGGCCGGTTGTTCGTCGGCTACCTGGTGGGCGCGGGATTCATGATGGTGGGCGGGATCGTCGAACTGTGGCTGGGTGTCCGTGCGGAGCAGCGGTCGTTGGAGGACATCGCCCGGCCTTTGTCGTCGGTGGAGTAACTAGGGCATTTTCATTTCGGGGTTACACAGCGCTCACCTAGGCCGACTCGGTTTTCAAAACCGAGTCGGCCCTACCGTGCCCGCCATCTACCGCGAAGACCCGGCCACCCTGGCCGTTGGCTCAACCCTGTCCTCTGTCTGCAAGCGCCACATGGATTCAAAAATCCCCTGCCGATGGCGCAATTCCGCAGGATTTCCGTCTTCGACGATGCGCCCCTGATCCAGCACGATGATCCGGTCGAAGGAGGCCACCGTGGACAGCCGATGGGCCACCGCCAGCACGGTGCGGCCCCGCATCAGCTTGGCGAGGGCGCGGTGGATTTCGATCTCCGAGGCCGTGTCCAGGGCCGACGTGGCCTCGTCCAGAATCAGAATCGGCGCGTTCTTCAGAAAGGCGCGGGCGATGCCGATGCGCTGGCGCTGGCCACCGGACAGCTTGACGCCGCGCTCGCCCACCAGGGTGTGGTAGCCCTCCGGCAGGGCGCGGATGAATTCATCGCAATAGGCCTTGCGGGCGGCGGCTTGGACCTCCGCGTCGCTGGCCTCGGGCCGGCCATAGCGGATGTTGTCGAGGATCGAGCGGTGGAACAGCGAAATATCCTGGGGGACCACGGCGATGGCCGCCCGCAGGCTGTCCTGGGCCAGTTCGGTGATGGGCTGACCGTCAATCAATATCCGGCCCCGCCGCGCATCGTCCAATCGCTGCACCAGACCGACCAGGGTGGATTTGCCCGCCCCCGAGGCGCCGATGATGCCGAGCTTCTGGCCGGCGGGGATGTGCAGGTTCAGGTCGTGGAACAAATCGGCGCCGTTGCCGTAGCCGAAACTGACGTGCTCGAAATCGATGGCCCCGCCCAAGGGCACGAAGGCCTCCGCCTCCGGCGCATCCCGCACCGTATGGGCCTGGCCGATGTCGCGGAGGGTTTCGGCGATCAACCCGAGTTGCTGGGTGGTGCCGAACAGGGCGAAGGCCAGGTCGCGGGAGCCGTGCAGGATGCGGAAGGTCAGGGTGCTGACCAGCACCACCTCGCCCGGCGTGATGCGCTGCTCGCTCCAGAGCGTGATGGCCCAGGCTAGCATCGTCCCCGCCATCACCCACAGCAGCAGGTCGTGGAGCACCCGGGTCTTTTCCAGGTACATCCAGCTCCGGCGCTGGCTGTCGGCCTCGGCGGCGAAGTGCGCCGCCAGCTGTGCCCGCTCCCGCCTCCGGGCGGAAAACGCCTTCACCGCCCAGATATTCGCCACCACGTCCACCAGTTCGCCGCCCACCCGCGAGCTCTGCTCGGCGTAGGCGCGATGGATGGGCTCGCCCTGTTTGCCGAACCGCACCACGCCCCCGCCCACGATGGCGACGAACACGCACAACAGCGCCGCCATGGGGCCGTGGACCGTCCCGAGTATCAGCATGGCGCCCAGGAAATCGGTGCAGGGGGGCACCACGCTCCAGGTGAACACGCTGAGCAGCGCCCCGGTGGCCCCGGCGGTCTCGGTGATGCGGTTGCCCAGCGAGCCGGCCAGATGGTCGTTGAAATAGCGCATGGAATGGCCGGACAGGTACTTGAACAGGTCCAGCCGGACATCCACCCCGGTGTCCACCACGGTGCGGCAGCCCAGCCAGCCGCCCAGCCGCCACAGAATGCTTTCGACGCCCACCAGCACGATGAACAGCGCCAGCGGCGTCCACACCGCCCGGCGGGTGCGATCCGGGTCGGCCATGGCGTCCACCAGGTTCTTCATGCCGATCTGCACGCCGATGGCGCAGCCGGCCGCGCCGATCACCAGCAGCAGCAGTCCAACGAAATGCCAGGGTCGGCGCCGCATGTAATGGAGTAGGAAGTACAAGGGCCGCCGCAAATAGCGCGGCTTTTCCTCGGTGGGGGGGGTGGGGGACGGCGGTGTGGTGGTGGACATCTTTCCCTGTTTCCAATGCAGCTTTGCAAGGGTGGCCCGAGGGCGTGCCTTAAAAGCTACGGCGCGGGCCGATGGCGGCCCTTCGACTGAGCCTGTTTTGAGTCCTTCGACGCCGCTCAGGACAGGCCTGCCCTCGATCCGCTCGTGACGCTTTTAAAACACGCTCTGAGTCCATGTCTCGTGGCCTTCCCGGCCAGACAGCATCTTAGAAACGCCTGCCGAAGGGGTGAATAGGGGCGGTCGCTTACCTAGGCGGGAGGGGGGAATCCTCCAAGTTAGGTATTCGTGGAACCGTGCCTGAAAACCCCAAGTCATACAAAATGAGTCGCCCTTAGGCCCGTTGCCTCTGAGTTTCAACTTTCATCCCCCATAAGGAGAGTCCATGGAAAGGACAGCCACCCTCGTTGTGTTTTCGCACCTGCGCTGGAACTGGGTCTGGCAGCGGCCCCAGCACCTTCTATCCCGCCTGGCCCGGAAGCACCCCATCCTGTTCATCGAAGAGCCGGTCCTGTGGGAGGACGGCCAGGGTTCCCACTGGGAACTCAGCGACCCGGCGCCGGGCGTGCGGGTCGCCACCCCATTCACCCCCATTCCCGAGCCAGGCTTCTGCGAGCGCCAAC
>NZ_JBTEKS010000456.1:0-3266 GCF_054333355.1 Methylomagnum sp.
TGGGAGAAGGAGCGTGATGCCTCCGCCGAGAAGAAGCGCAACGGCGCCCTGCGCGACGCCCTGAAGAACGGCAGCAAGTCCATGCGCAAGACCTTGAAAATCGCCGCCAGCGCGCCCTCCGATCTGCTGGACGCCGTCGCCGATCTGAGGCCCGCCAAGCGCTTGTTCAAGCTGATCTGATCCCAACCGAATCCCGCCCCATCCCTTGGGCGCGGTTCCAATGCAAACCGGATGGCAGGGACGCCACCGGTGCCTCGCCGAGTCGCAATCCAGCCCGTCTGTCTCTTTCCCGTAATGCCGCCGTTCGTCTTCAGGCTTTGCCTTGGACACCTGGGCCGCCTCGGCCACCACCCTTGTATAACCTGCGCGAGCAGCGCTTTGCCCGCTCCGGCCTGGCCGCCATCGGGCGTGGTGAATAATTGCTTAAACCAGCGGCGATAGTTGCCTAGGCGACAGCGTTAAGGGGAACTACAGTGATATGACTGTTTGTTTACCGGGGAGTCGCTCCAGATCGACTAAGCGGGCCGATGGCCCCACGAGCGGCTTCCCGGTCCACCCTATTTGTTGTTGCCGGTATGCACGCTTCCCGAAATCCAGCCCAGCTTTCAGGGGCCGCCCCGCCCACCGACGAGGCCATCGCTATTGTCGGCGTGGCCTGCCGGTTCCCCGGTGCCCGCGATTACCGCGAATTCTGGCGCAATCTGGAAGCGGGCCTGGATGCCGTGGCGGACGTGCCGGAAGACCGCTGGGATAGCGCCCGGCATTATTCCCCCGACCGTGACGCCCCCGGCAAGACCCACAGCCGCTGGGGCGGCTATCTGGACCAAATCGACAGGTTCGATCACCGGCTTTTCCAGATCAGCCCCCGCGAAGCCCGCGGCATGGACCCGCAGCAGCGCTTGTTGTTGGAGCAGGCGTGGCGCTGCGTGGAGGATGCGGGGCTGGGCTTCGAGCGTCTACGAGCCGGGCGTACCGGGGTGTTTGTCGGCACCATGACCCAGGATCACGGCTACGACCTGCGGGACTCTGGCCTCTCCATCGACGGCCACGCCGGCACCGGAAGCTACGCCGCCATCCTCGCCAACCGTTTGTCCCACCAATTCGGCTTCACCGGACCCAGCCACACCGTGGACGCCGCCTGCGCCTCGTCCCTGGCCGCTCTGCATCAGGCGCGGCGCGCCCTGCTGGCGGGCGATTGCGACTATGCCTTGGTGGGCGCGGTCAACCTCAACACCCACCCTTGGAAATACATCGCCTTCTCCAAGGCCCGTATGTTGAGTCCGACGGGCCGCTGCCGGACCTTCGACCGCGACGCCGATGGCTATGTCCCCGGCGAGGGCGTGGCGGTGCTGTTGCTGCGGCCCTTGTCGCTGGCGTTGGCTGACGGCTGCCATATTCACGGCCTGATCCGTAGCACAGCGCTGGGCCATGGCGGACGGGCCGACTCGCTGACCGCGCCGCGAGTCGCCGCGCAACGGGACGTGTTGCTGGCGGCTTATCGGGCGGCGGGACTCACTCCCGAAACGCTGAGCTACGTGGAAGCCCACGGCACCCGCACCTCGCTTGGCGATCCGATAGAAGTGGAGGCGCTGACCGAGGCTTTCCGCCAGTTCACCGACCAGCGCGGGTTCTGCCGGATTGGTTCGGTCAAATCCAACCTCGGCCATTTGGAAGCCGCCGCCGGGCTGGCGGGACTCGTCAAAGTGCTGGGGATGCTGCGGCAGCGGCGGATTTTCCCGACGCTCCATGTTCGCCACCCCAATCCGCTTATCGACTTCGCTGCCTCGCCCTTCGTGCTGGCCCGTCACGCCGAAGCTTGGCTATGTGAACAAGACCAGCCGCGCCGGGCGGGCGTCAGTGCTTTCGGATTCGGCGGGGCCAACGCCCATGCGGTGATCGAGGAATACTGTGGACCCGAACGGCAAACGCGGGAGGAACCGGCGCAGGCTCAGTTGTTCGTGCTGTCGGCCCGCTCCCCCGCCAGTCTGCGGGGCCAGTTGGAAAGCTGGGCGGCGTTCGTGGCAGGGGAGGAATTCGCCGCGCTGCCCCTGGATGACGTGTGTCGCACCCTGCAAACCGGGCGGGCCGCGCTGCCGTATCGGTTCGGGGCGCGGGTGGCCTCGCGGGCCGAATTGGCCGACGCTGTGCGGCAAGCGCTGGATGGCATGAGGGGTGACACCACATCGGATGACGTATCCAAGGAATCAAGCGCTTGGGTGTTGCGCTTGGGTCAACCCGGCCCGGAGCTGGCACCCGACCCCGCATCGTGTTGGGCGAATGTTCAAGCTTACGAACAATTCCGCGCCCATCTTCCCGACCCGAATCCCGCCGCTTGGCCCGAGCCGCTCCGCGCCTTCGCCGCGCTGTATGGCTGGGCGCAACGCTTGCTGACCGTTCTTCCGCCGCCCGCGCTGATAACCGGGGAGGGCATCGGGCAATGGGTCGCCCTCGCCCTGACTGGCCTCTTGCCGGTGGAAACCTGCGTGGCGGCGCTGTCGGGCGAGCCGGTTGAAGCGATTCCGCGCCGCCCTGCGCTGGCCTATAGCGATCCGGCCCTGGCTCATCCAATCCTGCCCAAGACCTGCGACGCGGTCTCCCTGCACGCGGCCGCCCAAGCCTTCAGGGTGGATGACGAGGTTTTCTCCGCTTTGCTGGAACAAGCCGAAGGTTTGGCCGAGGGGCAATGGACCTTCCGCCGCTTCTTGGAAGAGTGGAACGCCGCCCTGAGCGCCACGGGCCGCGATGCCTACGATTGGTTGAAAACAGCACGGGCCGGACTGGCCCCGGTGGAGCGCGAGCGCCTCGCCATCGTCCTGCTGGTGACGCTGCGCAAGCTGCGCCGCAAATGGCAGCTATCCGAGCGCTTGCCCAAGCTCTGCCCGGTGCTGAGTGGCTGGGCCGATCTCGTGATTCTGGGCTTGCTCACGCCCGAGGAAGCCCTGCGCTTGCCGGAACGCGACCCGACCGCGTTGGCCCGGCTGGCCGAAACTTTATGCGGGCGCTTGGCCGCTTCCCCGCTGCTTGCTCTGCCGGACTTCCCGCTGTGGTTGGCGTCGGGCGCTGTCCCGGAAATCGCCGACCCGGCGAGTTGGGCGCGAGGCATCGGTCAGAACCACGCGGCGCAAACCTTGCTGCCCGATTTCCCGGCGCTGGACGCGGGCGAATTCGCCGGGCCGCCGAATCCCGCCCATATCAGCCTGACCGGCCCGACAGCGCGGGCGTTCGACGCCGCCATGCTGGCGCTGTGGCGGGTGGGCGTTCAAGTG
>NZ_JBTEKS010000457.1:0-3265 GCF_054333355.1 Methylomagnum sp.
GTGGTTCGGGTTAGAAAGGCCATAAATCCCTGGGTTGGATACCCTCACCCCAGCCCTCTCCCAAAGGCGAGAGGGGGAAATTCATATAGCGCGATTGCCCTGAACAGGACGGAGCCGTGCTTGAATTTGTGTAAGATCATATTTATCAGAAAGTTTTTCCATCGGTGGGATGGGCGGCAAACCGATTTGGGTTCGCCGGGCCGATCCGGCCTGAGCATCCTTGCTGCTAAGATACCCTGTCTTGGGAAACCGTCGATATTTTTTACAAAAAAACCGTTAAATTCCAAAATCACCAAGCAATCAAGCGGGGCTAAATTTCCCTGATGATTGAAAACGAGATTCCCCGTCACCGAAAGGTCATACCCCACCATGCAACGATTGACCCTTTCCCGCCCCGACGATTGGCACCTCCACCTCCGCGACGGCGCGGCGATGCGCGATGTGGTGCCGCACACCGCCCGGCAATTCGCCCGCGCCATCGTCATGCCCAACCTCAAGCCGCCCGTCACCACCGTGACGGAGGCGCTGGCCTATCGGGACCGCATTCTCGCGGCGTTGCCCAGCGGCCGCCTCTTCGAACCCCTGATGACGCTGTACCTGACCGACGCGACCCCGCCGGACGAAATCCGCCGGGTGGCGGAGGAGCCGGGCGTGGCGGCCCTCAAGCTCTATCCCGCCGGGGCCACGACCAATTCGGACGCCGGGGTCAAAAGCTTGGAGGGCGTTTATCCGGTGCTGGAAGCGATGGCGCGTTATGGCGTGCCCTTGCTGGTGCATGGCGAAGTGACCGACGCCCGCATCGACATCTTCGACCGGGAGGCCGCGTTCATCGACCGGCACCTGGTGCCCATGGTGGCCCGCTTCCCGGAGCTTCGCCTCGTGCTGGAACACGTCACGACCCGCGACGGCGTCCAATTCGTCCGGGACAGCGGTCCCCGGATTGGTGCCACCCTCACCGCCCATCACTTGCTCTACAACCGCAACGCGCTGCTGGCCGGGGGCGTCCGTCCGCATTTCTATTGCCTGCCGATCCTGAAACGGGAAAGCCACCGGCAAGCCTTGTTGGATGCGGCCACCAGCGGCAATCCCCAATTTTTTCTGGGCACCGACAGCGCCCCGCATCCACGCGGCGCGAAGGAGTCGGCCTGCGGCTGCGCCGGTTGCTACACGGCCCACGCGGCCATGGAACTGTACGCCGAAGCGTTCGAGGCGGCGGGGGCGCTGGACAAGCTGGAAGCCTTCGCCAGTTTCCATGGCCCGGATTTTTATGGGCTGCCACGCAACCGGGAAACCATCGCGCTGGAAAAAGCCGCATGGTCGGTGCCCGAGCGGCTGGCGTTTGGCGACACCGAATTGGTTCCGCTCCGGGCGGGCGAGGCGGTGGGTTGGCGGCTGGTGGAGCCGACTGAGCTTTGTGTTTAAGTGGGATGGGTGGAGCGCAGCGTAACCCATCATCCCGACTGGCATGGTGGGTTACGGCGTACGGCAGATTCAGCATCAATGATGGAGTTCGTCGGACGTGCGCCTAACTCACCCTAACAGATGCTAGCCCGGAATAAACTGACGATTCTTGTAAACTACCCGCGACTCGATTCATCCATAATTTCAACCACATCCAGAGGGGAAGCCCATGATTTTCTGGCGCGTTAAACCACTCGACGCCATCCTCGCCACCGCCGAAAAGAAGGGGCTGCACCGCTCCCTGGGCGCTTGGCAACTCACCCTGTTGGGCGTCGGGGCCATCATCGGCACCGGCATTTTCGTGCTGACGGCGGAGGCCGCCCAAAAGGCCGGGCCGGGCATGATGGTGTCTTTCGTCATCGCCGGTTTTGTCTGCGCCGTGGCCGCGCTGTGTTATTCCGAGCTTTCCTCAATGGTGCCGGTGTCTGGCTCCGCCTACACCTATTCCTATGCGGTGCTGGGCGAACTGGTGGCCTGGCTGGTGGGTTGGGCCTTGGTGCTGGAATATGCGGTGGCGGCCAGCGCCGTGGCGGTGGGCTGGTCGGGGTATTTCGGGGGGCTGCTGCACAATTCGTTAGGGATCGACCTCCCGCCCGCCCTGGCGAGTGGCCCTTATGCGGGCGGCGTCATCAATCTTCCGGCGGTGGTGGTTTGCTTGCTGGTGTCCGGCCTGCTGGTCATCGGCACCAAGGAAAGCGCCACCTTCAACGCCGTGCTGGTGGCGGTCAAAATCGTCGCGTTGACGGCCTTCATCGCCTTGGCCCTGCCCGTCGTCAGCGCCGAAAACTTCCAGCCGTTCCTGCCCCAAGGCGGCACCGGCGTGGTGGCGGCGGCGGCGTCCATCTTCTTCGCCTACGTGGGCTTCGACGCCGTGTCCACCGCCGCCGAGGAAACCAAGAACCCCCAGCGCAACGTGCCCATCGGGCTGATCGGCTCGTTGGGCATCTGCACGATTTTCTATTTGCTGGTCGCGGCGGGTGCCATTGGCGCGGTCGGGGCGCAGCCGGTCATGGATTCGACCGGCCAGAGTTTGGCGCCCGGCTCGCTGGCGCTGGCCGAGCAATGCCGGTCGCTGGCCGAGGCGGGACAGCATCCGCTGGTCTGCTCACGGGAGGCCTTGGCGCAGGTGTTGCGGCAAATCGGCTGGGAAAAGGTCGGCAACCTGCTGGGCCTCGCGGCGTTCCTGGCCCTGCCCTCGGTGGTGCTGATGATGCTGTTCGGCCAGACCCGCATCTTCTTCGTGATGGCCCGCGATGGCTTGTTGCCGGAAGTGCTGAGCCGGGTGCATCCCCGCTTCAAGACGCCGCACATCGTCACGATGGTCACGGGCTGCGCCGTCACTCTCGCCGCCGCGTTCCTGCCGGTGGGCAAGCTGGCCGACATTTCCAACTCCGGCACGCTGTTCGCCTTCATGGTGGTGGCCCTGGCGGTGATGATCCTCCGCGTCCGCGACAAGGACCGCGCCCGGCCTTTCAGAACCCCGGCGGTGTGGGTGGTGGGACCGTTGGCCGTGGTCGGCTGCGTGGTGCTGTTCATGTTCCTGCCGCCGGACGCCAAGCTGGTGTTTCCGGTGTGGGGGGCGATTGGGCTGGCCTTTTATTTTTCCTACGGCTATCGGAAAAGCCATGTGGCGCTGGGCATTGCCTCGGCGTCCGGGGGCGAAGACCTCATCGCCGAAGTGCGGCCCCTCGCGGACTTCGGGGAGGAAGCCGCGTCCAATAGTGAATGACCCCCGGTCGATCTTGAGGATTTTCATTTCGACAATACAAATAGGTGGTCGCCGTGGGGGCGGGGGGTTTCCCGC
>NZ_JBTEKS010000458.1:0-3255 GCF_054333355.1 Methylomagnum sp.
CTGCACCAGGCCATCCGCCCACGGCGTGGTCATGGCGACCCCCAGCCGGGCGCGGAGCGCCCCGAAGACATAGTCGTTCTCGTTGCCGGTCACGCCCTTGGCCGGATTCGGGGCGGGCTGGAAGAAGTCGAAGCCCTCCAGGCGTCCGCGCAATTCGCCCAGCACCCGGAAGTTCTCGTTGATCTGGCCCAGGGGCGGCTCCTCCTCGGCCTGGACCGGAGCGCCTAGCACCAGGAGCGAAGCCACCATGCCGGGAATGGCGAGTCGATGCCGCCGGGCAGCCCGCTTGAATGCCCCGCAGGTCATCGAAGGTTGCAGCGATTTTTGATGTTTCGTAAGCATGGGCTTGTTCTCGTTATTGATGTCTTGATCGGGAGATTTCGCACATTTTGGCGGTTAGCCAAGCGGGACCGAGGCAGCGATTTCGGAAAAGACGGCGATATGGCGGAACACCTCGCCCTTGTCGTCGTAAATCAAGCTGATGGCGAGCGATTCCAAGTATTCCTGACCGTTTTTGCGGCGGTTCCATAGTTTGCCCTGCCAGTGCCCGATGGTGTTCAAGGAGCGCCACATGCCTTGATAGAACACTCCGTCCTGCCGACCGCTGGAGAGCATGCTTGGGTTCCTGCCGATGACCTCGTGCAGATCGTAGCCAGTCATTTGGGTGAAAGGCTTATTCACCATGATGATGTGGTTGTCGCTGTCCGTGACTAGAACCGCCGAGTTGCAATAGAAGGCGTTGATCAACTGCTGGGTGCTTTCCGAGCGCTTGAGCTTGGTGATGTCGCGGACCAAGCCGGTGAAGTAGGTGCGCCCCCCCAAATCCATCCGGCTCAAGGAAAGGTCTATGGGAAAGGTTGTGCCGTCTTGGCGCTGGCCGGTCAGTTCGCGCCCGTAACCGATGACATGGGCCTCCCCGGTTTCCAGGTAGCGCCGAATGTACTGGCCATGCTTGCCGCGATGGGGTTCGGGCATCAAGACGCTGATCGCGTGGCCCATCAGCTCTTCCAGCCGATACCCGAAGATGTTGGCGGCGGCGGGGTTCAGGGATTGGATGATTCCCTCGGCGTCGATCACGATGACGCCATCGACGGCGGTCTCAAGCACGGCGCGATAATGGGCTTCCCTGGCCGCCAGTGCTTCCTCCATGCGCTTGTGGTCGGTGATTTCCGAGTAGGTGCCGATCACCCGCAAAGGCTCGCCGCCCCCCCCCCGTTCTACTATCGTGCCGCGATCAAGGAACCACCGATAGCTGCCGTCCTTGGCGCGAATCCGATGCTCGTTCCGGTACACCGAAGCCTCGCCGTTCAGGTAGTTCTGGAAGTCCTGGCGGCAGTCCGCCAGATCGTCGGGGTGAACCAACGCTTCCCAATCCCCCAAAGCCTCGCCGATTTCGTCCGGGGCATAGCCGAGCAGTTCCTTCCAGCGGGGCGAAAAGACCAGCCTCCGCTCCGTCACATGCCAGTCCCAGATGCCGTCGCCCACGTTCTCCAGCGCGAGCCTCCAAAGGCCTTCGGATTCCCCCAAGCGCTGTTCCGCCTCCAGGCCACGGTTGCCAATCATTGGATAGTTATCTTCAATCATGCTCGACCGCCTTTCAGTTTGAAGAGGCCGCCAACCAGAGGCCAGAGTCGTCGCCCATGAATGAGCAGCCAAGAAGGTGATTTCCGTCGATGATGGATTTCGGGATTTAAGGGGTTATTCCCGCCCAGGAATCCTCGAGCGAGGATTCCTGGGCGGGACAGCCATCGGGGAGGGGCGCCTAGGCCGCTGCCGCCTTGGGCAACACGAACACGCCCACCGCTTCCACCAGGCCGGTGGAGAAGTCCACCAGCCGCTCGGTTTGGAGCCCCTGCTCCTGCAACTCGTCGTAGGTGCGCTCGGTGTTCTTCTGAATCTGCACGGCGCGTTCCCGGAGTTGCTGGGTCATTTGGGCCTGGCTCGTGGAACTGGCCGCGATGCGCTGCACCAATTGCACCAGGTCGGCGGTGGTGTCGCGGGTCTCGCGCATCTCACCGCCGGCCTTCTGGGCGAGGTCGGTTCCCCGCACCACTTGGCTGATGGCCTCGTTCATGGTGTTCACCGTGTCGGCGGTCTCCACCTGAATGTTGCTCACTAGCCCCGCGATCTTCGAGGTGGCCTCGCGGGCGTTCTCGGCCAGCCTTTGCACTTCGTTCGCCACCACCGCGAAGCCGCGCCCCGCTTCACCGGCGGAGGCCGCGTGCATGGAGGCGTTGAGGGCGAGGATGTGGGTACGTTCGGCGATGCTGTTGATGAGGCTGACCACGCCGCCGATTTCCTGGGAGCGTTCGCCCAGCCGCTTGATGCGCTTTTCGGTCTCGCGGATGGTGTCGCGGATGGCGGTGATGCCCTGGACCGTCCCCAGCACCGTGTCCTGCGCCCGTTCGGTGTTCTTGATGGCCTTTTCCGCCGCCTCGTTGCAGGCCAACGCCAAGCGGGCGATTTCCTGCATCACCTCGGAAGCCCGGTTCAGTTCGGCGGTCGCCTGCTCCACTTCGCGCTTGTCTTCCGTCGCCACCTGGATCACGGTGTCGGACTGGGCCTTCACCTGCTGGGAAATCTTGGCGACGTTTTGGGCGATTTCCGTCACCCGGCTCAATACCTTGGCGGTTTCGCCGGATAGCAGGTTCAAAGCGTCGCCCACCGGACCCGTGATATCCTCGGCCACCGGTATCTTGACCGTCAAGTCCCTCTGGGCCAGCCGCGCCACGGCTTGGAGCAGTTCGATGATGGAGTTATTGAGGGCCTCGTTTTCCCGTTGAACCTGGGCGCTGACCGCCTCGCGCTGGTCCACCATCATGTCGAACTGGCGTCCCAACATACCGATCTCGTCAAAGGTCTCCAGGTGGGCACGCACCGTGCTATCGCCGGAGGCCAGTTTGTTCATAACGCCCACCAGATAACCGATGGGGTTGGTGATGGAGCGGGTAATGACGTAGGCGAGCCACGAACCCACGGCCAACAGCGCCAGGATGCCGAAGCTCACGAACAACTGCCTGTTACGCAATTCGCTTACCCGGTCTTTCAAGGCGCCGTCCAGCAAGACCATGGATTCTCTGTTGAGGGTGAACAGGGTGTCGATCACCGCCGTATAGGTGTCGAAATAGTCCTGGTTCGGATAGGTCAACACCTGGGGCGCCTCCACGACCTCCTTCTTGGTTAGCTTGAGGGCGGTCTCGTACTGCCCCGCAGCGGCCTTGATCAGGGGTTCCAGCTTGGGCTTGAAGTCCGGGC
>NZ_JBTEKS010000459.1:0-3235 GCF_054333355.1 Methylomagnum sp.
GTCGCGGGCTGAAGCCCGCTCCCACGTTCCGAATTTCGTAGGGTGGGCACGTACTCGTGCCCACCAAAATATCCGCTGATCGGTGGGCATGGGTACATGCCCACCCTACACGCCCACCATCTCCGCCCGCTTGTCCGCCAGATAAACCGCCCCGTCTCGCTCCTCCACCTTCAACGTGGTAAGACTTTTCCCCGCGCAAATCTCGCTTAAGGATTCCCCGGTCGTCGGATCGTAATGGATGGTGTGCATGGAGCAACGCAGATACCGGCCCGACTCGTCGAAAATGTCGGATTCCTCACAATCAAGGGTCCGGGGCATGTGGACGCACTGGTTCAGATAGCCGTACACCACGCCCTGAAATCGCACGACGATGGCCGGATGCCGGACGCCCCGGTAATCCACGGTGAATGCATATTTGCCGAGTTCCGGCACCGCGTCGCTGGTGCAGATGGGCACGGGTGTACTACTTTTTGCTGTCATGTTCGCTTGTCTCCTGTATTTGGCAGGTCAAGCAATTACCGGACCAGCGATTTGCTTGACGGAAAATCCAGCCGTCCACGGCTGGCCTGTTATTTGCTGAATTTCCGGTAGATACGGTGGGTCCGATGGATAATGACACCCTGCGGTGAATTCCGCTGTAGCCCCGCCCCTTCGACCCCGCTCAGGGCAGGCTTCAGGCGGTTCTTGCATGGCGGGAAGACCGCCTAAAGGTGGGACTACGAACATCACTTCACCAAACCACAAACATTCAACTCTGAGGACAAGCTATGCAACTGGGTATGATCGGTCTAGGCCGGATGGGCGCGAACATGGTGAAGCGCCTGATGCGCGACGGGCATGACTGCGTGGTGTTCGATCTCAACGCGGACGCCGTCCAAGCGCTGGCGGCGGAAGGCGCGGTCGGGACCACCTCGCTGGCGGAATTCGCCGCCGCCCTGCAAGCGCCCCGCGCCGTGTGGGTGATGGTGCCCGCCGCCGTGGTGGACGACATGTTGGAGCAGGTGAAGGCCGTGCTGGAACCGGGCGACATCCTCATCGACGGCGGCAACAGCTATTACATCGACGACATCCGCCGGGCCGAAGCCTTGGCGGAAGACGGCCTGCACTACCTGGACGTGGGCACCAGCGGCGGCGTGTGGGGCTTGGAGCGCGGCTATTGCCTGATGATCGGCGGCGAGACCGACGTGGTGCAGAGCCTCGATCCCATCTTCAAGACCCTGGCCCCGGGCGCGGGCGAGATTCCCCCGGCGGATGGCCGCGAGGGCAAGGACAGCACCGCCAGCTTAGGCTATCTCCACTGCGGTCCCGCCGGGGCCGGCCACTTCGTGAAGATGATCCACAACGGCATCGAGTACGGCATGATGGCGGCCTTCGCCGAGGGCTTCAACATCTTGAAGCGGGCCAACATCGGCAAGAAGGATCACGCCAACGACGCGGAAACCACCCCGCTCCGCCACCCCGAGCATTACCAGTACGACTTCGACCTGGCCGACATCGCCGAGGTGTGGCGGCGCGGCAGCGTAGTGGCGTCTTGGCTGTTGGACCTGACCGCTAACGCCCTGGCCGAAAGCCCCACCCTCGAAGACTTCTCCGGCAAGGTGTCCGACTCCGGCGAGGGCCGCTGGACCATCCACGCCGCCATCGATCAGGGCACGCCCGCGCCGGTGCTGAGCGCCTCTGCCTTCCAGCGCTTCACCTCGCGGGGCGAGGACGAATTCGCCTGTAAGCTGCTGTCGGCCCTGCGCTACCAGTTCGGCGGCCACCGGGAGAAAAAATGAACGCGGTCCCCAACCTCATCCCCGCCGCGACCGGGCGGCCGGGGGATTCCTGCGTCATGGTTATCTTTGGCGCGACCGGCGACCTGACCAAGCGCAAGCTCCTGCCCGCGCTCTACAACCTCGCCAAGGCCAAGCTGTTGTCCCGCAAGTTCGCCCTGATCGGCGCGGCCTTTGAATCGCTCACGCCGGAAGCCTTCCGCGACCATTTGTTGGAGGCCATCAAGACCTACGCCGACGACGAGCTGGACGAGGAGGTGCTGGCCTGGTTCGAGAAGCGCATCTACTACGTGCAGGGCGATTTCCGCGACCCGGAGTTCTACTGGCGGCTCAAGGAGCAATGCACCGAGGTCTGCGGCAAGAACGCCATCGACGACAATTATTTCTACTACCTCGCCACCGCGCCGACCTTCTTCGGCGAGATCGTCCGGCAACTGGGGCAGGCCGGCCTGGCGGTGGAGGAGTGCGGCAACTGGCGGCGGGTCATCATCGAGAAGCCCTTCGGCCACGACTTGGATTCGGCCAAGGAACTCAACGCCGACATCAAGAAGGTGCTGCGGGAGCGGCAGATTTACCGCATCGACCATTACCTGGGCAAGGAAACCGTCCAGAACATCATGGTGTTCCGGTTCGCCAACAGCATCTTCGAGCCGATCTGGAACCGCCGCTACATCGACCATGTGCAGATCACCGCCGCCGAGACGGTGGGCGTGGAACGGCGCGGCGGCTATTACGAGACCGCCGGGGCGATGCGCGACATGGTGCCGAACCACCTGTTCCAGTTGCTCTCGCTGACCACCATGGAGCCGCCGGTGTCCTTCGAGGCCGACGCGGTGCGCGACGAGCAGACCAAGGCGCTGCGAGCGGTGCAGATTCCGACGCCCGAGGACGTGCTGACCAAGACGGCGCGGGGCCAATACGCCGAAGGATTCAGCGACGGGGAAACGGTGCCGGGCTATCGCGAGGAGCCCGGCGTGGCGCGGGATTCCCGCACCGAGACCTTCGTCGCCATGAAGCTGATGCTGGACAACTGGCGCTGGGCCGACGTGCCGTTCTATCTCCGCACCGGCAAGCGCATGGCGGCCCGCGCCACGGAAATCGCCATCCAGTTCCGGCGGGCGCCGCTGGTGCTGTTCCGCAACACGGCCATCGACCAATTGCAAACCAACCGGCTGGTGATTCATCTGCAACCGAACGAGGGAATTTCCCTGCAATTTGGCGCCAAGGTGCCCGGCCCGGTGATGCAACTGGGGTCGGTGAAGATGGATTTCGACTACGTGGACTATTTCGGCTGCACGCCCAACACCGGCTACGAGCGGCTGCTGCTGGATTGCATGATCGGCGACGCCACGCTGTTCCAGCGCGCCGACATGGTGGAAGCAGGCTGGAGCCTGATCCAGCCGATACTGGACGTGTGGAAAGCCCTGCCGCCCCGCCATTTCCCCAACTACGCGGCGGGT
>NZ_JBTEKS010000460.1:0-3213 GCF_054333355.1 Methylomagnum sp.
ACCAGGAATCGGTCTTGAGGTCGTGGGGCACGTCCGCCGCCGTCAGCCGCAGCACATTCCAGCCCGCCGCCGTTAACGCGGCTTGCCGCCGGGCTTGCTCGCCATCGGCGGGAGGCTCGGCCCGAGCGGGGCTGGCTGTTACGGATGAAGGCGTAGCCGTGGCCGGTTCCGTTTCCGCCGCCCGCTGGCCGGTGGGATTGGACAGCAGCAACATGAGGTTGAGGATACTGGCGGGATCGCTGCCCCGTGGCCGACATAGGAACAGGGTCCGCGCCTCGAAACGGAATTTGTTCTTGAATTGCAGGTTCTTGTCGCCGTTGAACATGCCCGCCCCGTGCAACTGGCGGAGGGTCGCCAGCACCGCCGGGTCTTCGTGGCCGCAGGGTTCCAGCCCCGTGCCCAGGGTCGCGCCCAGGCTGAAATAGCGGCAGCCCTCGTCGCGCAGGGTCTCGATGATCCGGCAGATGGCGAATTCCAGCCCGCCCAGCGGCAAGTCTCCCCGGTAGAACTCCAAATCCATGAGGTAGCCATTCACGGGCGGAACGTGGGTGATGACGATGGCGCTGTCCAGCGCCTCGCCGCGCCAGGTCAGGAACAGCCGGTGCTGTTCGCCCAACCGACCGCCTAGCACCGCCGACCGGAACACCGCCAGGAACGGCGGCTCCTGCCCCTTGAGCGCCACCCAATCCGCCGTCAGTTGCAGCAAGGCGGCGTCGATGGCGGCGTTCTGGCCGGGCCGGTAGCCTTCCGTGCGGCACTGTCCGACCTTGGCATAGCGGCTGACCTGATAGCGCAGGCGGTGCATGGGACCACCGTTCAGGGTGAAGCCGTCCAGGGCCGCATTGGCCTGATGGGTGCCGAACGGCGTGGTGGTGAACCCTAAGCCGCGCAGCACGCTGGCTTCTTCCTCGACGGTGAGAATGTCCAGCGGCAAACCCGGCACCGCCGCCCGTAGCGCTTCTATCAACGCGCCGTAACCCGCCGCCGGGCCGACATAAGTCCACACGAACAGCGCGTCGGCACTGCGGTTCAGGTAGAGGAAGCCGCTCCGGTCGGCGGCGATGAACAACTGCGGGGCCAGCACCGCCCGGTTCACCGCGAAGGCCGCTTCGCCGCCGTGGCGGGTCAGCAGTTCCGCCACGGCTTGCGCCAAGTCGGGGCGCTGGGCGAGTTCGGCTTCGCTTAGCAGCCAGGGGCCGGTGTCGTCGGTTGCGGGGGGCATTGTGGGTCGGACTTCAGTCCGACCCGCCGGCCCGGCGTGATCTTGGGGCGGGCTGAAGCCCGACCTACAGGCGTTATCGGGCGCGGGCTGCGACGCCACAAGGCCGGTGACTTCCCGCAAGCGCTCGGCGTGTTCGGCGGCGAAATAATCCGCCAGCGCCGCCAGGGTGAAATACTCGAAGAACAGGGTCTTGGGCAGGTTGCCGAAGGTGGCTTCCAGGGTGCGGGTCAGTTTGAGCACCAGGAAGGAGTCGATGCCGTATTTTTCCAGCGGCGCGTCCGGCTGAATTTTTTCCACCGGCAATTTCAACTCGGCGGCCAGTTGTCCCACCAGGAAATCCCGCGCCGCCGCCCGTAGCTGTTCGGTGTCGGCGGGGACCACGGGTCGGGTTGTAGGTTCGGCGGTAGGTCGGGCTTCAGCCCGATCCGATGCCGAAGCAACCGGAGATGTCGCGATGATGCCGCGTTCACCCGCGTGGTCGCTCGGGGCGGGTGTCGGACTGAAGTCCGACCTGCCATCGTTCGGGGCGGGAGTCGGGCTGAAGCCCGACCTACCTTGATGCGTTGCGGGCGCGGGCTTGCCACCAAAGCTGGCAAGAATCCGGGCCATATCGCCCTGCCCCACCACCCGCTGCCAGCCCGAACCGGCCAGGGCCGATTCAAACGCGGCAAGGCCCGTCGCGGTGTCCAGCGGGTCCAGCCCGACCAGTTCGCGCATCCGCTCGCGGCTGCGTTCCGGCAGGGCCATGCCGCCTTCCAGCCACCACGGCCAGTTGATGGACAGCACCCGCGTCCCGGCCTGCCCGGCGTGGTTCTCGGCGTAAGCGTCGAGGAAACGGTTGGCGGTGGCGTAATCGCCTTGGCCGGGATTGCCGAACGCGCCCGCCAGCGAGGAGAACAGCGCCAAAAAATCCGGGGCCGCGCCCGCCTCGCGCAGGGCTTGTTCCAGAACCAGCGTCCCCGCCAGCTTGGGCCGCAGGATGTCCCGCACGGTAGCCGGTTCCTTGCCCGCCAGGGGACCATCGCGCAGCAGGCCCGCCGCGTGAATCACGCCGTGCAGCCCGCCGAACTTGAGCAAGGCCACCCGCACCACCCGGCGCATCGTGGCCGGTTTGGCGGTGTCGGCGCGGATGTAGACCACCTCCGCGCCCGCCTCGCGCAGGGCGTCCACCGCCTGCCGCCGGGGACCGGCCAGCCGCTCCCGCCCGGTCAACACCAGCCGCGCCCGGTAATGGTTTGCCAGATGCCGGGCGAAAATCAGCCCCAGCCCGCCCGCGCCGCCGGTAATCAGGTACACGCCCTGTTCCCGCAAGGGCACGGGCGCGGTGGGGTCGGCTTGAACGGTTTGCCAGCCCCGGACCAATCTCTCGCCGCCGAGATGACGGATTTCCGCCGCGCCGAACGCGAGGGCGGCGAGTTCCGCCCAAGCCGTCTGGGCTTGCGTTTCGGCGGACGCGGCCACTTGCTCGACCAGGGCGGCGGCGTAGGCGGGTTGTTCTTGCGCCAGGGTCCGCAGCAGCCCGGCCAAGGCGGCGGGGATGATCCGAGCGGCGGGCGTGGGCGCGGCGTAGGTGCTGAGCAAGCGGACCCGGCCCGGCAAGCGGGCGCGGATCAGGGCGCGAGCCAATAAGAACAAGGGCAACAGGCTTTCCGCCGCCGCTGGCCCGTCCGTCGGGTCGCTGTCCGGCCAGCCATGAAGCACGGCGTCCGGCGAAAGGGAGCGCTTCCGCAACGCCTCGAACAGCCGGGAATAATCGTCCGGGTCCGTGGGATTGATGACGAAGCGGCCCGGTTCCGGCTCGGCGAAGCCCGTGCCGCTGTTCACCCGGATGAGTGTGCTGGTATCGCCCGCCAACCGACCCAAGGCGGCGGCGCGGGCCGCGTCGTCATCCAGCAGCAGCACGCGGGCCGACGGATTGGCCTTGCCCAAGGGCGCGGCTTGCCAAACCGGAGCCAATTCCACCAAGCCTATCGCGGGCGCTTGGGACTCTG
>NZ_JBTEKS010000461.1:0-3193 GCF_054333355.1 Methylomagnum sp.
GAGCGGAGTCGAAGCCAATGAGGCCGACATACGCGGGGCCGGGGTGTATCGCCGCTCGCTTCGACTCCGCTCAGCCAACGGCGATGCACCCCGGCATCTCTTAACTTAATGGCAGTGACCCCAACCTCTCCCAGAGGGAGAGGGGGCGAGATTATAGGGTTGCCGATGGATTGATCAGCCGCGTCCGCGCGCCCGCTCCCAGGCATGATGAATGGCGTTCTTCATCGAATCCCAGGTGCCCGTGCCCGCGTGGCTCTTTTCCCAATCGCGGCGCGCCCCGGCTTCCAGCGTCGGCCAGTCCTTGCCCGCATAGGCCGGGTTGCTCGCCAGGGTGTAGCCGTAGCGGTAGGCCGGCGCATAGCGGTCATAGGCGCCGCCCGTATTGGCGAAATAGAACGAATGGTGCCGCCGGAAATCGGCGTCGTAATCTTCGAACGCCGCCGCTCTCTGGGCAGTGCCCGCGCCTAGTTGCTCCACTTCCACATCCGTGCGGCGCACCGTGTCCTCAATGGTCTCGGTGCGTTCGGTGGCTTCCTTGCTGACCACCACTTCCTCGACCACCCGCGCTTCCTTGGCGGACACGGCCTCCTCGGCGGTTTCCGTCAACTCGATGGTGCCCTCCTTGAAAGCCTCCATATCGGCCCCGCTCAAGGGGCGGTCCACGGGATGGCGCTCCACACTGACGTGTTCCTCCCGTAGCACGATGGACTCGCTGGCCGGCCGCTCCGTGATATGGCTATAGACCCGCACGCCGCCGCGCTGGACGGCCCGCTTGCCGACCTTCAATTCTTCCTCGACCACCGGAATGCGGGCTTCCTGGCTCGCTCCGATTGGCTGGGACGTGCCGGTTCTGGTGGCGGGGCCGACCGCGCTCGTGGCGGTGGCGCTGGACCAGCCAGATTTCTGCCATTCCGCCGCGCGCTCCTCAATGTTCACCGCGCCATGATCTTCCAACACATCGACGGCCTGTTCCACCTTGGCTTCGTCGGCATCGACCGTCACCAAATAGCCGCCGCGCCGGACGCCCTCCGAGTAATAGCCCACATGCTCGGCGGGCAGCCCCAAGTCCTTGCGCTGGGTCTCCAACAAACCGAGCTTCACCAGCAGGCCACGGAAACCCGAATCGGTTTCCTCTGGCTCCGCGTCGCCCGTGACCACATGGATGCGCTCGCGGGGAAAGCCTTCCGAGACCAGATCATGCACCACCCGTTCGACTTCCGAACGGCTATCTATCAAACCAACTACCGTGTTCATCTAGCGTCTCCTGAAAATATCAACTTGAAAAATCGCCGCTTGGATTTGGAGCGGCAACCGCGTAGGTCGGGCATGTACTCATGCCCGACGATGCTTGATCCGGGCGATGGCGTCGGGCATGTAATACATGCCCGCCCTACGCGGCTACCCGGCTCAACCCAGCCCAAGATGCTCAGACTCCCGCCTCCGATTCGCTCAAATCCAGGGCGGACGCCGAACGGGGCGGCGTCCGTTCCACCGACACTTCCTCGCGGCGTAGCGTGGCCCGCCGGGACTTGTGGGATTCGGCCCGCCGCTTGGTGATCCGCAGCTCTTCCCTCAGGATCAGCCGCTTCTCCACCACCAGGGTTTCCTCAAACACCGGCACGATCATGGTGTCGCCCTCGTAACGGACGGGCACCGGCTCGTTTATCGTGCGGTTGACCGGCACCCGCTCGACCTGGACGGTTTCCCGCACCAATGGCTCGTCAACGTCCTCCTCATGGGCCGCGACCCGCTTGACGATGCGCACGCGCCCGGTTTCCACCTTGCGTTTGCTTAGCGTCAGGCGTTCCTCGGCCACGGGGATGGTGAGCGTGTCGGCGGCGGCGATACCCTTGGGCGTTTCACCCGGCCATAGGCGCTGGGCTTCGTGGATGGGGAAGGGGAGGATGTAGCTGCCGTCGTCCTGCCGATTCAGAAAATTGACCGGCAACAGCAGCCGCTCGCCGTTCTCGAATTGCACCGGCACCCGGCGACCATGATCGAGGGGAAGGGCGGCGGGGTCGATGATCCCGTGCAATCCGTCCCGGCTGATGACTAGGTTGGTTCGTTCGGAGCTTTCCATGGCTATCCGTCTAAAGTGGATCGCAGTTCATGCTTCGCTGCCTGGCTTGGCGTTGAGTGGCGGCGATGTTCCTTTTGGGCATCAAAAGCTGGCGGGGAGTTCCCCGCGCTTAAGTTCGATCGGGGTCGGGCTTATAATCGCCCCCCGACTGGCTGCGTCAGTTCTTCGAGTCCCCGTCCCGAGCCTTTGAGTGTTCCCGGCGCCGCCAGGAAGGCGACACGGCTCCGGCGGTGCCCGGAAAACCTTGGCAAGCACGTCGCGTTCCCAGGGGACAGGCGTCGCTTTTTCCAAGTGTCGGTCGCGTCGTTCCCCCGGTCATTATAAAAACATCATCCCAGGGGATTGATTATGTGTTGGAGCGGTGAAGCTTCGGCGGTGCTGGCTGCCGTCGGTTTTGGTACGGCCACCTATGTGGCCTATAAGGGAGAATCCAAGGAGTTATGGATTCCATTGACCTATTTCGCTTGCATGGAGTTATTGCAGGCGGCGACCTATATCTATATCGACCAGTGCGATAGGCCACCCAATCAGATATTGACGCTGTTTGGGTATCTCCATATCGCCTTCCAGCCGTTCTTCGCCAACATGGTGGCGATGTACTTCATTCCCGAGGAGGTCAAGAAGAGAATCAGCACGGTGGTGTATACCCTGTGCGCGGTGTGCGCGGTGGCGATTATGGTGAAAATGTACCCGTTCGCCTGGGCGGGGAATTGCATTATCGGCATCGAGGGTTTCTGTGGGCCGGTCACCTGTTCCATATCGGGTGATTGGCATATCGCCTGGCAATTGCCACTGAATGGCCTGATGTCGGATTATCCCGATAATCCGTTTGGCTTCCGTTATGGCCTGCACGCCTTCGCCTATATCCTGACGGCCTTCGTCATGCCGGTGATTTATGGCTCGTGGCGGTTCGTGGGATTCCATTATCTGGTCGGCCCGCTGCTCTCCGATATTCTGACGGTCAATCCCAACGAATATGTGGCGGTCTGGTGTTTGTTCTCCATCGCCCTGTGCGTCTCGGTGATTAAAACCCCGGTGCGGAAGTATCTGCATGTGAAAAGCTGGCCGTATTATCGGAAGGCTTACGCCGTTTAGTTGCGTAATGGTGGGAGC
>NZ_JBTEKS010000462.1:0-3193 GCF_054333355.1 Methylomagnum sp.
AACCCCCACTCCCACGGGTTTGCGCGTAAGTCCTGAATAATTCTCTCAAAATCCGTAGGGTACGCACAGCGTACTCTACGGTGCCGTTCTGTCAGTCAAGCGCTCTTCCGCGTGGTGGATGCCGCCAGATAGGCATTCAGCCCACCCGCCAAGGACGCCACATGGGTATAGCCCCGCTTTTGCAGGGTGTCCGCCGCGATGGCGGAGCGGTGGCCGATGGCGCAGTAGACCACGATGGGGTCGGTGGAATCCGCCACGGCGCTATTAATACGCGCTTCAAGTTGGCTGCGGCTGATATGGATAGCGCCGGGCAAATGACCGGCGCGGAATTCGCCGTCCTCCCGCACGTCGATGACGGTGGCACCGGCCACCACGGCGGCGTCGTATTCGGCGGGGGAGATTTCCCGGATGCGGGTGCGGGCGTCGTTGGCGAGTTTGAGGATGTCGTTGGGATTCATGGAATTTGCCTTGGGTTGCTTGAAGTTAAAGGGAATGGGCCGTAGGTCGGGCTTAAGCCCGACCTACAAAATGACGAAACGGGCTAACGCTGAATCTGAACGCTTCCTCCCTGAATCCGCTTGAGCGTCGCCACAAGAAAATCAATCTCCTCGCAGGTGTTGTAGAACGCCAGCGAGGGCCGGACGGTGGTTTCCAGCCCGAAGCGGCGCAGGATGGGCTGGGCGCAGTGGTGGCCGGAGCGCACCGCGATGCCTTCCCGGTTGAGCGCCTCGCCCACGTCTTCCGAGCGGAAGCCGTCCAGCACGAAGGACAGCACGCCCGCTTTCTCCGCCGCCGTGCCGATGAGCTTGAGGTCCGGCACGGTGAGCAAGCCTTCCGTCGCGTAGACCAGCAGGCCATGCTCGTAGCGGTTGATGTTGTCGATGCCGATGCGCTCCACATAATCCAGCGCCGCGCCCAGCCCCACCGCGTCGGCGATGTTGCCGGTGCCCGCTTCGAAACGGGCCGGGGCGGCGTGGTAGAGGGTCCGCTCGAAGGTCACGTCCTGGATCATGTTGCCGCCGCCCTGCCAAGGCGGGGTGGCGTTGAGCAGGGCCAGCTTGCCGTACACCGCGCCGATGCCGGTCGGCCCGAACACCTTGTGGCCGGAGAACACGTACCAGTCGCAGTCCAGCCATTGCACATCGGCCCGCAGGTGGGAGACCGCCTGCGCGCCATCCACCAGCACCTTCGCGCCGTAGCGGTGGGCGATGGCGACCATCTCCCGAGCGGGCGTCACCGTGCCCAAGGCGTTGGAAACCTGGGAGATGGACACCAGCTTGGTCCTTGGGCCGAGCAGCTTCTCGTACTCTTCCACGATGATCTGGCCGCAGTCGTCCACCGGCGCGACCCGCAGCTTCGCGCCCTTTTCCGAGCAAAGTTGCTGCCAGGGCACGATGTTGGCGTGATGCTCCAGCCAGGTGATGACGATCTCGTCGCCCGGCCCGATATTGCGGTGTCCCCAGCTTTTGGCGACGAGGTTGATGCCCTCCGTGGTGCCGCGCACGAAGATGATTTCGTCGCTGGACAAGGCGTTGAGGAATTTCGCCACCTTGTCCCGCGCCGCCTCGTAGGCATCCGTGGCCCGCGCCGCCAGTTCGTGGGCAGCGCGGTGGATGTTGGAGTTCTCGTGTTGGTAGAAATAGGCCAGCCGGTCGATCACCGCCTGGGGCTTCTGGGTGGTGGCGGCGTTGTCCAGCCACACCAAAGGCTTGCCGCCATGCACGGTCTCTTGCAGGATGGGGAAATCCCGCCGCACCGCATGGATGTCGAAACCGGGATGAGCCGAGACCCAGGCCGGATTCGACGCATTGGCCGGACTATCCACGCCCTGCACGGGCGGCGCACCGGAATAGGCCCGCGCATCGTCCAGGAAGTACAGCGTCAATTCCGACACCTCGCCGCCCGCCGTGACCGGCGAACCGGCGAGGGCTGAAGGCTTGGGTATGTCCGTCGGCGACGGCAGCGGCCCGGCGACGCCCGGCCCGTGGCCCGGCGCTTTCGGCAGCCCCAAATCCGGCAGGAAATCCAGCCCGGCGTCGCGGGGCTTGAGGTCCAGGGTCGGGACCGTGCGGGGCGTGGTCGGGTGGGTGGAGTCCAGGAAGTAAAAGGCCGGACCCGCCGAAGCCGCTTCGACCGCCACACCGGGCCGCGCCGCCGACTCCAACCCGCCCGCCAACAAGCGGGGCAGGGCGGCGAGTTCGTCGAAACCTGGGAAACCCGCGCCCGATGCGGTGTCCGGCGCACTCGGGGACACGGTTAGCGCGGAGAGGCCCGCCGTCCCGGGCAGGGCGGCGAAGAACTCATTCGCCAACCGCGCCAGAATGGCGGGGTCCGGCAACCCGGCGGGAAGCCCCGTGGGATTACTTGTATTCAGGCTGGTAGTCATAGAACTTGCCCACGTCGATGTTTTCCAGCACGGCGATGGCGTCTTCGGTCAGCACCGCCACCGAGCAATACAGGGACACCAGATAGGACGCGATGGCCTTGCGGCTGATGCCCATGAACTTGACCGACAGCCCCAGCCCCTGCTCGCCGGGCAGGCCCGGCTGGTACAGGCCGACCACGCCTTGGCGGGCTTCGCCGGTGCGGATCAGCAGGAGGCTGGTCTTGCCGTCCACGATCTTCACCTTGTCGCAGGGCACCAGGGGAATCCCGCGCCAAGTGATGAACGGCGAACCGAACAGGGTGACGGTGGGCGGCGGCACGCCCCGGCGGGTGGCTTCCCGGCCGAAGGCGGCGATGGTCTTCGGATGGGCCAGGAAGAACGCCGGTTCCTTCCATGTCCGGCTGATGAGTTCGTCCAAATCGTCCGGGGTCGGGCCACCGCCGTGGATGGTCTGGATGCGCTGCTCCGGCGCGACGTTGTTCAACAGCCCATATTCCGGGTTGTTGATGAGTTCGTTCTCCTGCCGCTCCTTGATGGTTTCGATGGCGAGGCGGAGCTGCTCCTTGATCTGGTCGTGGGGGCTGCTGTAGAGGTCCGACACGCGGGTGTGGATGTCCACGGTGGTCGTCACCGCGCTGAGGAAATACTCGCGGGGATTCTCGTCGTAATCCACGAAGGTTTCCGGCAGATCGCGCTCGTCCCGTTGCGAGCAGGCGGTCAGCACGCGGGATTCGTCCTTCACCCGGTTAAGGCGGTAGATGCCCGCCTCCACGCCCACCCACGGCCGCAGATGCAGCAGCCCGCGCG
>NZ_JBTEKS010000463.1:0-3192 GCF_054333355.1 Methylomagnum sp.
CGCCTGTTCGTGGGCTGAAGCCCACTCCCACCACAGACTCGCCCCATAACTGCTCTAATGACGAATCCGCTTCGCCCGCACCGGAATCATCGCGGGCGCTTCGACCGGCACCGTGCCCGCCGTCAGACCATATTTCAACAACTCGATGAAGCTCTGATCGCCCCCGTCGGCCAAACCTATGGCGGTGGGCTCGCGCTCCTGCAAGGTGCCGAACAGCCGGTCCCACACCGAGAAGACCGCGCCGTAATTGCTGTCATGCTCGGCCCGCAGCACGGAATGGTGGACCCGGTGCAAACGGGGCGTGATGAACACCCAGGACAGCCATTTCTCGCCGGGCAGGGTGGTATTGGCGTGATGCAGCAGGGTGAACAGGCAGACAATGCCTTGCCCGATCAGGAAGGTCGCGGTATCCACGCCAACGGCCATGATGAACGCCGCCCGCACCACCACCTCCAGCGCCAATTCGCCCACATGGCAGCGGAGACCCGTGGTGACGTTGAGGTTCGGGTCGCTGTGGTGGACCTTGTGCAGTACCCAGGCCATGTCGTCGTGGTGCATGACGTAGTGCCAGGCGTACATGGTGAAATCCAGCAGGATGAAGGACAGCAGGAACTTGACCGGACCCTGCGCCAGCCCGCTGAGGAGGCCCAGGCCGGAGAAGGTGTCGGCGATGTAATAGAGCGAGGGGATCGACAGCAGCGACAGGGTGAATTCGTTGAACAGAAAGGTCGCCATGTTGGTTCGGTACGAATGCTTGACCGCCCGGAGGCTCCGCCGCAGGAAGGGACGACGCAGTTCCAACGCGATGCACAGGGTCAGCACGGCCACGAAGCCGAGGGTGAGCAGGTCGTCGGCCTTGACATCCAATCGCGCCAGCCACCCGGGGGCGCGGAAAAGAACCAAGGCCAGCACGGGGTCGAGCTCATTATTCATCAACATGTCCGCCTCCTTCATGGCCGCGCTTTGAACGGCTTATGTTTAGGTTAAAAAACCGTCTTGTTCAGGTCTTGTTGATGATTATCTTCCTTGCAATGGACTTGTCAATATAATTTTTAGCGGTATCCTGTTCCCAGCAGACAGATTCATGGACATCACCTAGACAACCAAGCTCGACACTCATGATTACCGACACAAACACCGAACCGACTTTCGCCATTGGCGCCGTTTCCCGCCTCACCCACATCCCGGTGGACACCCTCCGCGCTTGGGAGCGACGCTACGGCGCCATCACCCCGCGCCGCACGGCGGATAACCGCCGCAGCTACACCCGCGCCGATATCGACCGGCTGATCCTGGTCCGGCAACTGGTCGCCCAAGGCCACGCGGTGGGTTCCGTCATCCACCTGCCGGATGAATCGCTGCGGGAACGCCTGCGGGTCCACGCCCAGGCGGCGGAGCTCACGCCGACGGACGAGAAAGTGTCCGTGCTGGCCTATGGCGAGGTGCTGCCCTTCCTATTGGAAAACTGGGCGGACGAGCTGCCGACCCTGGACATCGTGGGCGGACACACGAGCTATGCCGACTTCGAACAGGACGCGCTGACGCTGAAACCCACCGTGCTGCTGGCCGAGTGGCCCGCGCTATGGCCGGAAGCGGCCCAACGGCTGCGGGAATTGGCGCAACGCACGGGTGCGCGGCGGACGGTGGTGGTGTACGGCTTTGGCCCTTCCGCCGAAATCGAGCGGGCGCGCCGGTTGGGCATCGTCACCGTGCGGGGTCCGGCCGCGGCCCGGACCATCGCCGCCGCGTGCCAAGTCGCCCCCGACCCGGCCTCGGACGTCCTGGCCCTGTCCATCCCGGACGAGTCCGCGCCGCCGCCCCGGCTGTTCGATGGGGCGATGCTCGCCAACATCGCCAACCTGCCCACCCGGGTGCGCTGCGAATGCCCACATCACCTCGCCGATTTAGTGCTGAAGCTGAGCGCGTTCGAGTCCTACAGCGCCGATTGTGAAAACCGCGACGAACGGGACGCCGCCCTGCACGCCCATCTGCACCAGGCGACGGCCCAGGCCAGGGCGCTGGTCGAGGGGGCGTTGTCGTATTTGATTGAACTGGAGGGAATCGACCCGATGGCCGGGCCGTCGAAGGAAAATCCGTAGTCGATAGGCTGGTTGGGGGCGCGAAATTCAGCATCCGACGCGGAAGGCCTGGGTTTCCGCAAAGCCTCAACCCAGCCCACGGATTCATTGATCCGGGGACGGCAGGTTGGGCGGCGGGGGCGAATGCCAGTCCTGGCGGTCGCCATACCGGGCCTCCCCCGATACCGGAATCTTATGCCCCCGGCCATACATGCATTGGATATACCCCAGGTCATAGCTTTGTCGGCCTTCGCTCCGCGATTCCGGCTGCTGGGCCGTGGCCTGGGAAAAGGCGAATTGCCGACAGGCCGAATCGTCGGCTTGGAACTGGGCGAACGCCTTGCCCGTGCCGGGCAGAACCAAGACGCTCGGGCCTTTGGGAATGGTCGCGCAACCCCCGATTAGGAGAAGCAGCGGCCACCATCGCGGAATAGTCATCATGGCGAGACCTGCAATTATGGGATGAGTTTCCGCCAGGACGCGGAACAGGATTTGATGTAAGGGTAATAACCAGACGGGTCGGCGCAGTAATACCAATAACCCGGCTCCTGACCAGCGGGTTGGGTATCAATTCTCTGCCAGCCTCCGGCGCAGTCCTTCACATGGGGATAATAGCCCTCGGGTTCGGCGCAGTAGCTCCAGGCATTCGGCTCGATGGGTTGCGGTTGGGGCTTGGCGCTTTGTTCGATATAGACCGGCGGCGTGGGTGGCACCACCACGGTCGGCCCGGAGTAATAGTAGGGATAGTAGTACGGTCGTCCGTAATAGGGGTAGCCGAACCCGTATCCATAGCCATAGCCATAGGACAAGCCCAACGGGTAGCCGAAGTAGAACCCGAAGCTGGAAGAGCCACGGTAATGGCTGCCGTGGCCGTGCCAGCCGCCCCGGTAGCCGCCTCCGCCATGCCAGCCGCCCCGGAATCCGCCTCCGCCCCCGTGCCAACCTCCCCGGAATCCGCCACCGCCACCCCGAAAACCGCCCCCTCCGCCATGTCCGCCGCCGCCGCCTCGGGCCGTGGCGGGTCCACTCGCCAGAACCAGAGACAGCAACACGAACAGGATGAGGGATAACCTGGTGGATTTCATTCGAATACACCTTTCGGATAGGGCTGAGG